>NZ_CP035380.1 GCF_006874705.1 Leclercia adecarboxylata
TACCCACAGGATTACCGCAACAGTCCGCGGCGCTGTGCATGAAACAGGAATGCCGATCCTGACCCCGATGAAGCAGCAGATCACACTGGGCGATGTTGCCGATATTAAAGTCGTTTCTGGACCAACCATGCTGAAAACCGAAAATGCCCGGCCAGCCAGCTGGATTTATGTTGATGCCCGCGGCAGGGACATGGTGTCGGTGGTTAACGACATTAAGACGGCCATCAGCGAGAAAGTGAAACTGAGACCGGGAACCAGTGTGGCATTCTCCGGACAGTTTGAACTGCTTGAGCATGCCAACAAGAAACTGAAGCTGATGGTGCCGATGACGGTGATGATCATTTTCATCCTGTTGTATCTGGCATTCCGCCGGGTTGACGAAGCCCTGCTGATCCTGATGAGCCTGCCGTTCGCCCTGGTTGGCGGAATATGGTTCCTGTACTGGCAGGGCTTCCATATGTCAGTGGCGACCGGAACCGGGTTTATCGCCCTGGCCGGGGTGGCAGCAGAGTTTGGCGTGGTCATGCTGATGTATCTGCGTCATGCCATTGAAGCGCACCCGGAATTGTCCCGTAAAGAGACGTTCACACCGGAAGGTCTTGATGAAGCCCTCTATCATGGTGCCGTACTGCGTGTCCGGCCGAAAGCCATGACCGTGGCGGTGATCATTGCGGGTCTGCTGCCAATACTCTGGGGAACCGGCGCAGGTTCAGAAGTCATGAGCCGTATTGCTGCGCCAATGATTGGTGGGATGATCACGGCTCCGCTGCTGTCCCTGTTCATTATTCCTGCCGCCTACAAATTAATCTGGCTGCGCAGACATAAAAAAAGCGTGTCATAACCCTGAAAGGGCGCCCCCAGTGGGCGTCCTTCTGCACTGATTCACCCTGACGTCAGGGTTTATATCGATAATATACAGAGGTGAGTATGAAAAAAGTGGTTCTAATGGCCCTGGCTCTCGGCCTGTCACTGCCTGCAATGGCGAGTGAAAAAGTCATTGATATGTACAAATCTGAAAACTGTGGCTGTTGTTCCCTGTGGGGCAAAGCGATGGAAAAAGACGGGTTCGAAGTGCGAACTCACGTCATGAATGATCAGGCGCTGTCAGCCCTGAAAGAAAAGCATGCTGTTCCTGCTGGACTACGAAGTTGTCATACCGCGGTTGTAGGTAATTTGATCATTGAAGGCCATGTGCCTGCGGCAACGATACATAAGGCCATGCAGTCTGGTTCGGGTATATACGGTCTCGCCACCCCCGGTATGCCAGCAGGAAGTCCGGGAATGGAGATGGGGGCCCGAAAAGAGGCTTACGATGTTATCGCATTCTCACCGGAGGGCAGTAAAAAAGTCTTCCAGCGAATCGAATAGTCAGCGGAACGGCTGATAACGGGACGCCGGCAGCAGGCACTCTTATGCCGGCGGCATTCGTGGTAATCGCATCCATGACATATCCTGAAGACAGAAAATGCTTCAGATATGCATAAGGAGAGTTACTGTGAAAAATGACAATGCAGTGGAACATAACAACCAGACTGCTTCTGAGCAGACATCATCCCCGGACGAGAGTCACGCATTGCATAAGGTGAGAGATCCCGTGTGCGGGATGGTCATCCTGCCTGACAAGGCGCACAGCAGCATTCGATACCAGGACCATCAGCTTTATTTCTGCTCCGCCAGCTGTGAGAGCAAATTTAAAGCCCATCCCGATCATTATTTTACCGAAGATGCCAGTGAACATCACCATCACCACGACCACCATGAAGTCAGCCCTGATAAGATAAAACAGTCTCACCGCCAGGCGGAGAAAGAGATTTCTGAAGGTGTGTGGACATGTCCGATGCATCCGGAGATACGCCGTAGTGGTCCCGGAAGCTGTCCTGTCTGTGGAATGGCACTGGAGCCGCTCGTAGCTACGGCATCCACGGGGACGAGTGATGAACTTCGCGACATGACAAGACGCTTCTGGCTGGGGTTGTTGCTGGCGTTTCCGGTTCTGGTACTCGAAATGGGATCTCATCTGTTTCCCGACTTGAGGAATACAGTACCGCCACAGTACAACACATGGCTGCAGCTGCTTCTGGCCTCCCCTGTCGTGTTGTGGTGTGGCTGGCCATTCTTCGCCCGGGCCGTAATGTCGTTACGTAACCGCTCCCTGAATATGTTTACCCTTGTTGCAATGGGGACCGGCGTAGCCTGGGTTTACAGCGTCATTGCAACCGTCTTCCCCTCCTGGTTTCCTGCATCGTTCAGAAACATGGATGGCCTGGTGGCCGTTTATTTTGAAGCCGCAGCAGTTATTACGGTGCTTGTTCTGCTGGGACAGGTTCTTGAGCTGCGGGCACGGGAACAAACCTCAGGCGCCATTACTGCGCTTCTGAACCTTGCCCCCAAAACCGCCAGACGGCTGGATCATGACGGTCATGAAACGGATATTAATGCGGAAGATGTCCTGCCTGGCGATAAGCTCCGCATCAGACCTGGAGAGAGTATTCCGGTCGACGGTATCGTGGTCGAAGGCAAAACAACCGTTGATGAATCGATGGTGACCGGGGAATCTATGCCTGTTACCAAAACGGAGGGTGACCCTGTCATCGGGGGGACCATTAATCAGACAGGTAGTCTTATCATCCGTGCAGAGAAAGTCGGTGATGAAACGATGCTCTCACGAATTGTTCAGATGGTCGCTGATGCACAGCGTTCGCGGGCCCCCATCCAGAGAATGGCTGACAGCGTTTCAGGCTGGTTTGTTCCTCTGGTGATACTTATCGCGGTTGTTGCTTTCATGATCTGGTCTGTCTGGGGGCCCGAGCCCAGGATGGCGCACGGTCTCATTGCGGCTGTGTCGGTCCTGATTATTGCCTGTCCCTGCGCGCTGGGGCTGGCCACGCCGATGTCGATAATGGTGGGGGTGGGCAAAGGCGCCCAGGCCGGGGTGTTAATCAAGAATGCCGAAGCCCTTGAGCGTCTTGAAAAAGTGGACACGCTGGTTGTCGACAAAACAGGCACGCTCACGGAAGGTTCGCCGACGGTGACAGGGATTATCAGTCTCAATCCGGGTGGGGAAACATCTCTTTTGCGTGTAACGGCCGCAGTGGAAAAAGGCTCGCAGCATCCGCTGGGTATGGCAGTAGTTAAAGCAGCACAGGAAAAGGGGATCGCAATACCCGCAGTCACTCATTTCAATGCGCCGTCGGGTAAAGGTGTCTCAGGCGATGTCGAAGGTCAACGGGTTGTTATTGGTAATGAACTGGCTATGCAGGAAAACAGTATCGTTATTGATAATCAAAAGGCCGTTGCGGATACGTTGCGGATGGAAGGCGCTACCGTTATCTATGTGGCCACAGACGGGCACCTTGCAGGCCTGATAGCTATCTCGGATCCCGTGAAAGCAACCACGCCGGATGCGCTTAAAGCTTTGCGTCAGGCGGGGATCCGCATCGTTATGCTCACCGGGGATAACCAGCTTACCGCTGAAGCAGTCGCACGGAAACTGGGAATAGATGAGGTTGAAGCCGGGATTCTGCCGGATGGCAAAAAAGCAGTGATAACCCGACTGAAAGCGTCTGGCCATGTGGTTGCGATGGCCGGAGACGGTGTGAATGATGCCCCGGCGCTGGCAGCGGCTGACGTGGGCATAGCTATGGGAACGGGTACAGATGTGGCAATTGAAAGTGCCGGAGTCACCCTTCTCAAAGGCGACTTGATGATACTGAACAGGGCCCGTCATCTGTCAGAAATCACCATGAAAAATATCCGACAGAATCTGTTTTTTGCATTTATCTACAACGCACTTGGCGTGCCTGTGGCTGCAGGTCTGCTTTATCCTGTGTATGGAATACTGCTGTCGCCAGTTATTGCGGCGGCGGCCATGGCTCTTTCCTCCGTCAGCGTCATTGTGAATGCGTTGCGTCTGAAAAGTGTCAGGCTCGGGAAATAACACTGAGTGAAGGGGCTGTTACGAACAGAAGGAGTCCAGTATGAAAAGTACCACCTATGCGCTTATTGCTGTCGCCGCGATCGCGGCATTTGCCCTCCTGCGCGAACACTGGTCACATGTGGCAGGTTACTGGCCATATCTGTTATTGCTGGTCTGCCCGCTAATGCATCTTTTCCACGGCCACGGAGGGCATGGAGATCATCAACATCAAGGAAGTGAAAACGATAAAAAAAATTAATCCGGCAGACGGGGCCGCGTCGCGGCCCCGTTATCAGTCCAGGTATCGTTCGTAGTCTCTGGCATGCGCAAAGGCATGCTGTTCAAGTTTGTTATCAGCGGGTGCCGCTGCCCGGAACGCCAGTGAGTTAACAGGATTGTTATTGATGACCAGCTCGTAATGCAGATGAGGACCGGATGAACGTCCGCTGTTACCGGATAACGCAATAGCGTCTCCCCGGGTAACCCTGGCCCCTTTAGTAACGAGTATTTTATTGAGGTGGAGATAGCGAGTTTTAACACCGGCTTTTCCCGTTACTTCAACAAAATATCCCATGGTACTGTTGTATTCGGCCCGGGTGATTTTTCCGTCGATGACGCTGACTATTTTCGTGTTCATGGGCATGGAATAATCAATGCCATTATGGGGACTCACTTTTCCCGATACCGGGTTAAGTCTTGCAGGATTGAAAGGCGAACTGAGTCTTGCTGTGGCCGGTAACGGATAATCGAGACTGCCTTTCCCGGAAGTATCGGAAAGGTTATAGAACTTTTTATCTGATATACGATACGCCGTGTAATTAAATGAACCGGACGTAAATTTATAGGCCACGACACGTGATTTTCCCGCTTTCTTTTGCAGTACGAGTTTTAATGATTCATTTTTTTTCAAATGCCGCAGATTAAACCGGGAAGGCAAGGAGCGCTGAAGAGTAGCGATCTCGTTCGATTCCAGCCCCGAGCGGGTGGCTGAAAGGTAGGCATTTTCTTTTACGACATCGGTAATGCTGCCAACTTACTGATTTAGTGTATGATGGTGATTTTAAGGTGCTTGCGTGGCTTCCATTTCCATCAGATGTCCTTCCTGCTCCGCTACTGAAGGCGTGGTGCGTAACGGCAAAAGCACTGCCGGACATCAGCGCTATCTCTGCTCTCATTGCCGTAAAACATGGCAACTACAGTTCACTTACACCGCCTCTCAGCCCGGTACGCACCAGAAAATCATTGATATGGCCATGAATGGCGTCGGATGTCGCGCCAGTGCACGCATTATGGGCGTTGGCCTCAACACGGTTTTACGTCACTTAAAAAACTCAGGCCGCAGTCGGTAACCTGGCGCATACAACCGGGCAGTGATGTGATTGTCTGCGCTGAAATGGACGAACAGTGGGGCTACGTCGGTGCTAAATCACGTCAGCGCTGGCTGTTTTACGCGTATGACAGGATACGGAGGACGGTTGTGGCGCACGTCTTCGGTGAACGCACTCTGGCCACACTGGAGCGTCTTCTGAGCCTGCTGTCGGCCTTTGAGGTCGTGGTATGGATGACGGATGGCTGGCCGCTGTATGAATCACGCCTGAAGGGAAAGCTGCACGTTATCAGCAAGCGTTACACTCAGCGCATTGAGCGACATAACCTGAATCTGAGACAACATCTGGCAAGGCTGGGACGGAAGTCACTGTCGTTCTCAAAATCGGTGGAGCTGCATGACAAGGTCATCGGGCATTATCTGAACATAAAACACTATCAGTAAGTTGGAGTCATTACCGGTTTAGTCTATGAATAAACATTAAATAATGTCTACTTCCACCAGAACCCCAAAGTGATCCGATACAACCGGATAAAAATCGTTATTAAAAATCACCTGATGCTGCTTTACCACCATCGGTTGATTACTAAGAACCAAATCAATGCGTAGCGCTTGGCTATTTTGTTCCCAACCGTCAATATTTTTAATTACAGTAGTTCCGGAGTCTTTTATTTCTGCTATTTCATAACAATCTATCAAACCGCACTGTAATACATAATCATAACCTTCATTGCGTATATGGCTTGGGTTGTTGAAATCGCCTAATAGAAAGCTCAACTCTGTTGATAATGTTGCCTTTATTCTGTTGAACTGGTCCTCAAATGAGCTCTCTGAGTCACTCCACCAGCCGCAATGACAATTATAAAGATTGAAATCACCTCGTTGAGAAGTGACCTTAATACGCACTGCTCGCCTATGTTTCCAAAAGTTCACATCATAGTTATCACTTAGGTCAATGACCTCATGCTCGACAATCGGCAGTCGCGTCAAGAATGCCAGTCCCTCTTGATATACGTCATAACTTTGATGAACGAAATCCCATGTAAGTTGGTAGTGATAGCCGTATTCCATGAGTTTTTTCTGTAATAAATATCCATAGTTATCAGCGAGCACGGTGTGATTAGTTAATATATTGGCATCAACAGCCGAGCTATTTTGATGTTGATTCACTTCCTGTAATGCAACGACATCGCACCCTTGCTCGATAATGGCTTGCGCTACCACATCCAACTTTTCTAGTTGTTTCTCTTCTTGCCAACTATGGGTATTTAGCGTCATTAACTTCATTTATTATTCACTTATTCATTGTAGCGAGTTAAACGCAGCTCAAGGCTGCGTTTCTCGAGGTTATTTTATCTAGGGTAGAGAATGAATTACGCAGGTTGTGCTGAAAACTTCTCAACTAATCTAGATTTAATGACATCCACTCCTGGACCATAAATAACTTGTACTCCCTGTTCTTTAATTACAGCACCAAGTGCTCCTGTCGGCTTCCATAATGCATATTCAGCAACCAACTGCGGGTCATTAACTGTAATGCGCAAGCGAGTCATACAAGCATCAATCTCAACAATATTGGCACGGCCACCTAAATTCTGAATAATAATGTCCATCTTCTCATCTTCTGACATGGATTCTGAACTTTCATCGAGGTAGTTACCCATACGGCCCGGTGTTGGCAATTTAAATTTGACAATGAGCACACGGAATAATCCATAGTTAACACCAAAGAAAACAATAGAAACCAATGCGAAGCGAACCAAATCACCACCGATTCCCGCTGAAACCATCATAGGTATACGAGTGAGTAACTCAATCAAACCAAAGGCATGTATACGTAGGTCCATCACATCGACCAACGCAAATGCAATCCCTGTTAATACCGCATGCGCAACATACAAAACAGGAGCAATAAACATAAACATGAATTCAATAGGCTCTGTCACACCGGTTAATAACACAGCAAGACACGCAGATAAAAACATTGGCTTGTATTGTGCGCGCTTATCACTATCAACACAGTGATACATCGCAAGTCCAATACCAATCAATGAAGACGCTGCGATAATAACTTGGCCCGCTTTAAAACGTGCTGGATGCACCGTATCTAATAGATGTTGGTAAGTTGTCGGATCGCTTAATTTAAGATTATTTAAATCGCTAACCCAAGCAAGCCATAGTGGATCTTGACCATAAACACTTGCCCCCGCATTCACCCCTGTTAAAAGCTCATAAGTACCACCCAACTCGGTGTAATTCATTGGAATAGTTAAAGTGTGGTGTAAACCAAATGGCAGTAATAAGCGCTCTAACGTACCATACAAGAAAGGAGCAGTGATCGGCGCAGTGTCTTTAGAGGTTGCAATCCATTGACCAAAATCATTAAGCGCACCTTGAATTAAAGGCCATACGATTGATAAAGCAAACGCAATAATCATCGAATAGAAAATAACAACAAAAGGTACAAAACGCTTACCGTTGAAAAATGCTAATGCCTGAGGTAAGCGAGCGAAGTCATGATAACGGTTAAATAAGTTGGCACCTAAATAGCCAGACATAATACCGATAAACACACCCATATTTAGAGCAGGAGCACCCAAAATATTAGTGAAGAATTGAGAGACAGGTAGCTCAGAACCAAATAGGCTCATCACAACCGCCTCGGGATCACTGAGCATAGCGTTATCCACGCCTAATATAACCCCAGTGATACGGTTAATTAAGATGAAGGCGATCAGCGCGGCAAATGCTCCTCCTGCACGTTCTTTAGCCCATGATCCACCAATAGCGACAGCAAATAATAGGTGAAGATTAACTATGATCCCCCAGCCTATGTTTTCCATAATAGCGCCTAGTGTTTCAATGGCACCAATACCACCAGCATACATTGCGACAACTTTACCGAGTGATATCATGATACCAGCGGCTGGCATCACCGCGATAACAACGATAAGGGATTTCCCAAATCGTTGCCAAAAATCAAAAGATAGTAACTGACTCATAAATGATTCCTTGGTTTAAATGCAGGGTAGCCTTATCAAGGCCCTGCGATAAATATAATTTAGTGCTTTCTTGCAAATATATACGCAGCATAAGGTGGGGCAATTTGCGTCGCTATAAAATCTGAGCGAACGTGTTCATTGTTGACATTCTGATTATCAAGCATTAACTCGCCTAATTGCATGCGGTCAATATCAACGATGCTCTCTTGTGGACTTAAATTGGTAATAATGGTCCATGTCATATCTTGTGCAACACGTTGATAAGCATAGATATTAGGGTCGTTAGGTAGCAGCAATTGATAGCGGCCAACCACTAAACTTACATTTGACTTACGCAGAGCAATCAGCTGCTTATAGAAACTCAAAATCGAATTTGGATCTTTCTGTTGTTGCTCAACATTGATATCTGCGTACTGTTGATTGACGGAGAACCAAGGTTGCACCTCAGAAAAACCGGCAAAATCCTGCGCATTCCATTGCATTGGCAAGCGACTGTGGTCGCGAGATACTTGATTTAACAAGGCTAAGATGTCTGCATCGCTTTGACCTTGTTGAGATAGCTTTTGAATTAAATTTCTAGCAGACACATCATTAAATTCATCAAGAGAAGTAAACTGATGATTTACCATACCAATCTCTTGGCCCTGATAAATAAACGGAGTTCCTTTCATCAAGAAATAACAACTCGCTAACGCGGTAGCACTGGCATACCTAGAGGTAGGGTCGGCAAAAGTATCAATGCTACGAGCTTGATCGTGGTTTTCTAAATAAAGCGCATTCCAGCCTTTACCTTCTAATGCATCTTGCCAACGCGATAAAATGCGTTTGAACTCCACTAGATCTAAAGGCACGTTGCTTTGTTCTTCCGACCATAGCTTCATGTGTTCAAACTGAAAAATCATGTTGAAAACACCGCCTTGATCGTGCTCGGTCGCTTCGGCAACCCAAAGTAATGCATTGTCGGCAGTCACCCCATTAGCCTCACCAACTGTCACTATATTAAAGGGATCAAACGCCTGCTCTTTTAACTCATGCAGATGTTTTTCAATCCCTGCCACATTCATATGATAATCAAACGAAGAGACATACTTTTCACCCTTTGGATTGGGTAAAGAAGGTAAACCTGGTTGTTTCTGAATATGGCTAATTGCATCCACACGGAAGCCATCAATACCACGCTCCAACCACCAATAAATCATTTTAAATAGTGCTTGTTTAACTTCAGGATTTTCCCAATTCAGATCAGGTTGTTTTTTTGAAAATAGGTGCAAGTAGTACTGTGCAGTTTTTTTATCATATTCCCATGCGCTGCCATGAAAAATACTTTCCCAGTTGTTTGGGTCGCAAGTCGGTTTTTCAGCGGTAGGCTCACAACCATCACGCCAAATATACCAATCGCGCTTAGGGCTATTTTTGTTATCTCGAGATTCAATGAACCATGGGTGCTCGTCGCTAGTGTGGTTG
Source organism: Leclercia adecarboxylata (assembly GCF_006874705.1). Lineage (NCBI taxonomy): Bacteria > Pseudomonadati > Pseudomonadota > Gammaproteobacteria > Enterobacterales > Enterobacteriaceae > Leclercia > Leclercia adecarboxylata. Next base: position 9,710 of record NZ_CP035380.1, read on the forward strand.
ATCACTAAATCCATAATAATGCGAATGCCACGTTTATGAGCAGCACTGATTAGTTCATCCACATCCTCAAGGGTTCCAAAGTCAGGATGAATCGCTTGATAGTCACTAATATCGTACCCGTTATCATCATTAGGTGATGCATAGAATGGGCAAATCCATATTAAATCAATGCCCAAATCAGCAAGATAATCGAGCTTAGCAATGATGCCATTGATGTCACCAATACCGTCCTGGTTTGTATCATAAAAACTACGGGGATAAATTTGGTAGGCGGTTGCTTTCTTCCACCACGCGAGTGGTTTTGAGTGCATATTAGGAGCGAGTGTCATCGGTTATACTATATGTGTTATCGTTAACATATATAGTTAAGTAGAACCGATTTGGACTCAACACAATTTCAGAGGAATTGTGAGCTTTCTCTCATCTTTATGTCGAATGTGCCTTCAACAGAACTGAAATCGCGCTTGAGCAATTTTTTGACAGCTTGGTAGCCCACTTGATAGTAGTTAAAAGCGACAGTCGTCAGGCTCGGGACTAACAAATCGCTGTAGTCATAGTCACCCATGCCTACAATCCATACGTTATGACCGATCTTGAGTTGCTGTTCTTTGGCGCGACGATATAAACGAATGGCAATATTATCGGTGGCACAAAAGTAGACATGATTAGGCTGTAATTGAACGGCCTGATAGCCAGCTTTGTCCTCCGAGTTGGCTAGGGCTTGTAGTGATAAATTCAACTCAGGGACGGTGTCGGTAATAGTGGCTTGCATCAACTTAGTGCGGCTAGAAAGCATACGCTCATCATAAATATAATGTACGGCAGCCAGCGGTGCCTGCTGCTGTTTTAACTGAGTGATGGTGTGGGAGACGAGGGCTTTAATCGCTGCATGATCGGGGTAATATAAACAGCAATGGTGGGGGGTATTTTTGCCAATAAATACCACATTGTCTAAGGTTCGATAAAAAGTCTCTTCGACACTGTGCTTTGACGCAATAATAATCGTGCCCAATGCATTTAAGCCGTTAAACTCTCTCACAGCTTGGCATTCTGACTCATGGTTAAACCCTGTGGCATGAAACAGCATTCGTACTTGTGATTCATTGGCAGCAGCCAGCGCCCCTTTAATCACTAAACTGGTCGTATATGACTCAATACGAGGCGCGATGAAACCAATAATATTGGATTGGCTACGAATGGAGCGAGCAAATATATTAGGCGTGTAATGACTCTCTTTGACGATGGCATCAATTTTAAGGCGGTTCTCTTCCGAGACATAACCGCCATTAAAGTAACGCGACACAGTCATTGTTGAAATTCCAAGCTGCCTTGAAATCTCAGCCATGGTCATTTTTTTACTCATTACCTATTTCCTTCAATAATGCACTATTGCCATATCTCCAAGTGACTTCAAGATACAGAATTCAGAGTTGAGTCACTTGGGCATAGTATCCAATATATTGGCTAACAACACAGTAAATAAAACTGGGTGGACGTATGAGTGTTTAATTTTCACTCACAAGATTTAGACCTGAACTCAAGACCAAGGAGCGAGCGGTAATGCTGCCAACTTACTGATTTAGTGTATGATGGTGATTTTAAGGTGCTTGCGTGGCTTCCATTTCCATCAGATGTCCTTCCTGCTCCGCTACTGAAGGCGTGGTGCGTAACGGCAAAAGCACTGCCGGACATCAGCGCTATCTCTGCTCTCATTGCCGTAAAACATGGCAACTACAGTTCACTTACACCGCCTCTCAGCCCGGTACGCACCAGAAAATCATTGATATGGCCATGAATGGCGTCGGATGTCGCGCCAGTGCACGCATTATGGGCGTTGGCCTCAACACGGTTTTACGTCACTTAAAAAACTCAGGCCGCAGTCGGTAACCTGGCGCATACAACCGGGCAGTGATGTGATTGTCTGCGCTGAAATGGACGAACAGTGGGGCTACGTCGGTGCTAAATCACGTCAGCGCTGGCTGTTTTACGCGTATGACAGGATACGGAGGACGGTTGTGGCGCACGTCTTCGGTGAACGCACTCTGGCCACACTGGAGCGTCTTCTGAGCCTGCTGTCGGCCTTTGAGGTCGTGGTATGGATGACGGATGGCTGGCCGCTGTATGAATCACGCCTGAAGGGAAAGCTGCACGTTATCAGCAAGCGTTACACTCAGCGCATTGAGCGACATAACCTGAATCTGAGACAACATCTGGCAAGGCTTGGACGGAAGTCACTGTCGTTCTCAAAATCGGTGGAGCTGCATGACAAGGTCATCGGGCATTATCTGAACATAAAACACTATCAGTAAGTTGGAGTCATTACCTACGACATCGGTAGAATACATTTACTGGAATTCGCCGTTAGCATGAACACTGCGGCGTATGCTAGGGGTTTTCAGGAGGCGTGTCATCTGTCAGTTAATCGGGAGCACCGTTGATGGTCGTCATTTTTGTAACATATCTTGTTTCCCGTTTGCTCCTGAAGCTCTGGGAACTGTATGACCAGCCCGACGGTGATGATTAACGGGACTGAAACAGGTTACGGCAGAGCAATATGGGGCTCATGTCCTGCTACGTAACCCGTCAGTAAAGCCCTGCTGCGCACCTGACGCTAAGCACTAACCCGCCTGCAGTTACCTGGTCGAATACAGCCCGCGAAGCTTTCTTGCCTGCGTCTGATGTGCTTCCGCACCGGCATTATTGACCTGCTCATGCACGAGAGCGGCTTTTTCTCCGGCATTCAGTTCGTTAAAAGAAGAAGACGAGGTCTTTGAATTTGCATCACTGCCGGACAGCATTTTTTTATGTTCCTCAATCATTTTCTGATGCGCATAGGACGCGCTGTTGTTCATAAATGAATGAGCAACAATGGCCCTTTCATGTTCATTCATTTCAGAGAATGAGGGCGTGTTGTTTTTATTAACCCTGTCCGGTAAGTTTTCATGCGTCGAGGAATTCACATGACTGACGGCTGAGGCATTATTAACAAATCGATGTGCTTCATGGGCAATATCACTGGACTGAGCAAAAGCTGCCCCACAAAATAAAGCTGTAAACGCAGTGGTCGTGATTAATATATTCATGTGTAATTACCTTCTGAGGTACATAAAAGATGTCCTTATGATCATATATAAAAATAATCAACCTGTGGGGAAGATGACGTAAATGTAATACAGCTATGTACATTACACGATTGTAATGAATTTGTTTCTTAAGGTGTGCTAGATTCATTTCATTGTAAGTGGATGAACCAGTAATTTAATTTAAATCGGTTCTCGAATTCTGTCAGTAACCATACTTTAAATAAGGGAATGCGCATGCTGTTGAAAACGTCTCGACGAACTTTCCTGAAGGGGTTAACCCTCTCTGGCGTAGCCGGAAGTCTTGGCGTATGGAGTTTCAATGCGCGTTCCAGTCTGAGCCTGCCAGTTGCCGCATCCCTGCAGGGTACTCAGTTTGACCTGACCATTGGTGAAACGGCCGTCAATATCACGGGCAGTGAGCGTCAGGCCAAAACAATCAATGGAGGCCTGCCGGGGCCCGTTCTTCGCTGGAAAGAAGGTGACACCATTACCCTGAAGGTCAAAAACCGTCTTAATGAACAGACGTCCATTCACTGGCACGGCATTATTCTTCCGGCCAATATGGATGGTGTTCCGGGGCTGAGTTTTATGGGCATAGAGCCTGATGATACCTACGTTTACACCTTTAAGGTTAAGCAGAACGGGACTTACTGGTACCACAGCCATTCCGGTCTGCAGGAACAGGAGGGGGTATACGGTGCCATTATCATCGATGCCAGGGAGCCAGAACCGTTTGCTTACGATCGTGAGCATGTGGTCATGTTGTCTGACTGGACCGATGAAAATCCTCACAGCCTGCTGAAAAAATTAAAAAAACAGTCGGATTACTACAATTTCAATAAACCAACCGTTGGCTCTTTTTTCCGCGACGTGAATACCAGGGGGCTGTCAGCCACCATTGCCGATCGGAAAATGTGGGCTGAAATGAAAATGAATCCGACTGACCTCGCGGATGTCAGTGGCTACACCTACACCTATCTCATGAACGGGCAGGCCCCGCTGAAAAACTGGACCGGACTGTTCCGTCCCGGTGAAAAGATACGCTTACGGTTTATCAACGGCTCGGCAATGACCTATTTCGATATCCGTATCCCCGGGCTGAAAATGACGGTCGTGGCTGCAGATGGCCAGTATGTAAACCCGGTTACCGTTGACGAATTCAGGATTGCCGTTGCCGAAACCTATGATGTCATTGTGGAGCCTCAGGGTGAGGCCTATACCATCTTCGCACAATCCATGGACAGGACCGGTTACGCTCGAGGGACACTGGCCACGAGAGAGGGGTTAAGTGCTGCCGTTCCCCCCCTCGATCCCCGTCCTCTGTTGACCATGGAAGATATGGGTATGGGGGGAATGGGACATGATATGGCAGGAATGGACCACAGCCAGATGGGAGGCATGGATAACAGCGGAGAGATGATGTCTATGGACGGTGCTGACCTTCCGGATAGCGGGACATCCTCCGCGCCCATGGATCACAGCAGCATGGCCGGTATGGATCATTCCCGGATGGCCGGAATGCCGGGTATGCAAAGTCATCCTGCGTCAGAAACGGATAACCCACTGGTTGATATGCAGGCGATGAGCGTCTCTCCGAAATTAAATGATCCGGGTATTGGTCTTCGAAATAACGGAAGAAAGGTTCTCACGTACGCGGATTTGAAAAGCCGCTTTGAGGATCCTGACGGACGTGAACCTGGCCGTACCATAGAACTGCATTTAACCGGCCACATGGAAAAGTTTGCCTGGTCATTTAACGGAATCAAGTTTTCAGATGCCGCACCGGTGCTGCTGAAATACGGTGAGCGGCTCAGGATCACGCTGATCAACGATACCATGATGACTCACCCCATTCACCTGCATGGTATGTGGAGCGATCTGGAAGATGAAAACGGTAATTTCATGGTTCGTAAACACACAATAGATGTTCCCCCTGGTACAAAACGCAGTTACAGAGTGACAGCAGATGCGCTTGGCCGCTGGGCGTATCACTGCCATTTGCTCTATCACATGGAAATGGGAATGTTTCGTGAAGTCCGGGTGGAGGAATGATGCGAATGAAGAGAAATTTGAAGGCCATACCTGTTCTGGTCGCCGGTTTGTTTACCTCACAGCTTTCTATTGCGGCGGGCTCCGTCTCTGCAGATCCCCACGCCGGGCACGACATGTCTGCCATGCAGATGCCAGCAGATGAGAATTTCACTGAGATGACGTCAATGGAGCCCATTGTAACTGAGAGCAGAACGCCAATTCCGCCTGTTACCGATGCCGACCGGAAGGCTGCATTCGGCAATTTACAGGGGCATGCGATTCACAACAGTGCGATTAATTATCTGGTTCTGCTGGATCAACTGGAATGGCAACGGTCGGATAACACCAACAATTTCAGCTGGAGTGTTAACAGCTGGATTGGAGGCGACACAGATCGGATTTGGCTAAAGAGTGAAGGTGAACGAAGCAATGGGGAAACGGAGGCGGCTGAAGCGCAGTTACTCTGGGGACATGCGGTTGGCCCATGGTGGGATTTGGTTGCGGGTGTCAGGCAGGATTTCAGACCTGCTTCTGCCCGGACCTGGGCTGCTGTCGGTTTTCAGGGGCTGGCACTCTATAATTTTGAGTCTGAAATTACGGGTTTTGTCAGTAATGGCGGAAAAGCAGCCCTTCGTCTGGGAGGAGAATACGACGTTTTACTGACTAACCGGCTCATACTCCAGCCATCCTATGAGGTGAATTTCTACAGTCAGGATGATGAATCGCGGGGTCGCGGCAGGGGACTGACTGACACAGAGCTGGGGCTCCGGCTGCGCTATGAAATACGCCGTGAGTTTGCACCCTATATAGGCGTTTCCTGGAATCAACTTTACGGGAAAACATCCGATATGGCGAAAAGAGAAGGTGAGAAAGACCATCAGGTAGTATTCCTGGCGGGAGCCAGAATCTGGTTTTAACGCACTGATATAAAACACTCAACTAAACAGGTAAATAAAATGTCGATTTTAAATAAAGCCATTCTTACAGGTGGCCTCGTTATGGGCGTTGCTTTCTCTGCTATGGCCCATCCGGAATTAAAAAGCTCTGTGCCACAGGCTGATTCAGCCGTAGCGGCCCCGGAAAAGATTCAGCTTAATTTCTCGGAAAATCTGACCGTGAAATTCTCAGGTGCAAAATTAACGATGACGGGTATGAAAGGCATGTCATCACATTCTCCGATGCCGGTCGCGGCAAAAGTGGCGCCAGGCGCTGACCCTAAATCGATGGTCATTATTCCGCGAGAGCCTTTACCCGCTGGCACTTATCGTGTTGACTGGCGCGCGGTTTCTTCAGATACGCACCCTATTACCGGTAATTACACCTTTACAGTGAAGTAATATTATGAACGACCTGATTATGATTGTTATTCGTTTTCTTCTTTATCTGGATTTGATGGTAATATTTGGATTGCCATTTTTTCAGATATATGGAATAAGTGGTGTCAGACATGAAACCTATAACCTGACTAATTTCAGGTCGTTTATAACCTTTGCTGTTGTTACAGGCATCATTCTTACTGGCATTAATATGCTCCTGGTATCTAATGCCATGAGTGGAGTAACTGACCTCAGAGAATTATCCATCCATGTTATCGAGATGGTGATAGAAGAAACTGATGTGGGTATTAGCTGGATTGTCAGGCTCTGTGCCCTGTTTACCACACTCGGTGCTTTGTTCCTTTACACTAATAAGAGAGTATTGTCCTGCCTGCTGATGACGATGAGTGGGGGCGTGGCGCTGGCTACACTTGCCTGGGGAGGACACGCCGTTATGCATGACGGTCTGCATTACTATCTCCATTTACTGAGCGATCTGACCCATCTCGGCGCTGCAGGTGCCTGGACAGGTGCTCTGGTTGCATTTGCTATCCTGCTGATGCGCAGAAACGAGCATAATGCACAGAGCGTCATTGTGATATCTGACTCCCTGGCAAAATTTGCCACGGCAGGAACGGTGATTGTTGTAGCCCTGATCCTGAGTGCGCTGGTCAACTATCTGTATATTGCTGAGGGTAACTTAACTCCCTTATTCAACAGTTCCTGGGGGAGGATATTGCTTGCCAAGACGGCTCTGTTTGTTCTGATGCTTCTTCTGGCTGCAGCAAACCGGTTTCACCTGGGTCCCCGGCTTGAAGTTATGGTCAGGGAAGGGAATTATGATCGCAGCGTTGCCCTGATGCGAAACAGCATCCTGACAGAATTCGTTGTTGCGATTATCATTCTGGGCGCCGTAGCGTGGCTCGGAATGCTTGCTCCGTCTCAGGTCAGCTAGGGGACAGCCAAAGCTCATGCGTGAGATTTTTACTTTCATATCAGCGAGTTGACCATGCAGCGTATTTTAATCGTTGAAGACGAACAAAAAACAGGTCGTTACCTGCAGCAGGGACTGGTTGAGGAAGGCTATCAGGCCGATCTCTTTAATAATGGCCGCGATGGTCTCGGGGCCGCGTCGAAGGGACAGTATGATTTGATAATACTGGACGTGATGCTGCCTTTCCTCGACGGGTGGCAAATCATCAGCGCACTGAGGGAGTCCGGGCACGAAGAACCGGTCCTGTTTTTAACCGCAAAGGACAACGTGCGGGACAAAGTGAAAGGACTGGAGCTTGGCGCAGATGACTACCTGATTAAGCCCTTTGATTTTACGGAGCTGGTTGCACGTGTAAGAACCCTACTGCGCCGGGCACGCTCGCAGGCCGCAACAGTCTGCACCATCGCCGATATGACCGTTGATATGGTGCACCGGACCGTGATCCGTTCGGGGAAGAAGATCCATCTCACCGGTAAAGAATACGTTCTGCTTGAGTTGCTGCTGCAACGCACCGGAGAAGTGTTACCCAGGAGTCTTATCTCGTCCCTGGTCTGGAACATGAATTTTGACAGTGATACGAATGTGATTGATGTCGCCGTGAGACGTCTGAGAAGTAAAATTGATGATGACTTTGAGCCAAAACTGATCCATACCGTTCGCGGTGCCGGATATGTCCTGGAGATCAGAGAAGAGTGAGGTTCAAAATTTCCCTGACCACACGCCTGAGCCTGATTTTTTCTGCGGTGATGCTTACGGTATGGTGGTTATCAAGTTTTATCCTGATTAGCACCCTTAATGGCTATTTCGATAATCAGGACCGCGATTTTCTGACAGGTAAACTTCAGCTCACCGAAGAGTTTCTTAAAACAGAGACGTTCCGGAACAAAACGGATATTAAGTCATTATCAGAAAAAATAAACGATGCGATGGTAGGGCACAATGGTTTATTCATTTCTATAAAAAACATGGAAAATGAAAAAATTGTTGAACTCTATGCCAAAAATTCTGTTGTTCCAGCGGTCCTGCTTAATAAGTCGGGTGATATTCTCGACTATATGATCCAGACGGAAGAAAATAACACCGTGTACCGCAGTATCTCGCGGCGGGTTGCCGTGACGCCGGAACAGGGTAAAAGCAAACATGTCATCATTACGGTTGCCACGGATACTGGGTATCACACCCTGTTTATGGACAAACTCAGTACCTGGCTGTTCTGGTTCAATATCGGTCTGGTCTTTATTTCTATTTTTCTGGGCTGGCTGACCACACGTATTGGTCTGAAACCGTTACGGGAAATGACCAGTCTGGCTTCCTCCATGACTGTACACAGCCTGGATCAGCGTCTAAATCCCGATCTGGCTCCGCCGGAAATCTCTGAGACCATGCAGGAGTTCAATAATATGTTTGATCGCCTGGAGGGGGCATTCCGGAAACTGTCAGATTTCTCGTCTGACATCGCGCATGAGCTGCGCACACCAGTCAGTAATCTGATGATGCAGACGCAGTTTGCACTGGCTAAGGAAAGGGATGTTTCGCATTACCGCGAAATTTTATTCGCTAACCTGGAAGAACTGAAAAGGTTGTCACGAATGACCAGTGACATGCTTTTTCTGGCACGTTCAGAGCATGGTCTGCTGCGGCTGGATAAACATGATGTGGATCTGGCAGCCGAACTGAATGAATTACGTGAGTTGTTCGAGCCCCTGGCAGACGAAACAGGAAAGACAATCACGGTTGAAGGAGAGGGCGTTGTTGCCGGAGACAGCGATATGCTCCGACGTGCTTTCAGTAACCTGCTTTCCAATGCAATCAAGTATTCTCCCGATAACACCTGTACAGCGATACACCTTGAGCGTGACAGTGACTGTGTGAACGTGATGATTACGAATACGATGTCCGGCCAGGTTCCCGCTAATCTGGAACGTTTGTTTGACCGGTTCTATCGCGCAGACTCATCAAGGTTCTACAACACGGAAGGCGCGGGGCTGGGATTATCAATTACAAGGTCGATCATTCATGCTCACGGCGGCGAGCTGTCAGCAGAACAGCAGGGGCGGGAAATTGTGTTCAGTGTGCGTCTGTTAAGAAGTTAATACCGTTATTCAGAAGAAATATTGAAGGTGACAAAAATGTCATCATTCAGTCACGCGATAAACAGAGGCGGTTTTTTATAATCATTCATAAATCAGGACAGCGTGATAATTCAATCGCCCGGTTCCTGGCGTGATGATCAACCAGCCCTGAGATCAAATGCTTTCTCTGTTATAAGCATTGATTGTTCGGGTATGAAAACACCGGAGACCCAACCATGAAAAAGATCCTTGTATCCTTTATTGCCATGATGGCTGTCGCTTCATCTGCCTGGGCTGCAGAGACAATGAACATGCATGACCAGGTAAATAATGCCCAGGCGCCTGCCCATCAGATGCAATCATCCGCTGAAAAAAGTGCAGTTCAGGGGGAGAGCATGAAAATGATGGATATGAGCGGTCACGATCAGGCCGCAATGTCCCATGAAATGATGCAAAACGGCAATTCTGCTGCCCATCAGGACATGGCTGAAATGCATAAAAAAATGATGAAATCCAAGCCAGCAGCTTCTAACGAAACAGCAAAATCATTTTCCGAAATGAACGAGCATGAGAAAGCCGCTGTTGTACACGAGAAGGCGAATAATGGTCAGTCTTCAGTGATTCATCAGCAGCAGGCTGAAAAGCATCGCAGCCAGATCACCCAGAATTAACCCGCAGCTCCACTTGTCAGACCCTCATTTGACGCCGAAGTCACTGGCTTACGCTCCCGCCGGGAGCGTTTTTTTTCGTAATTAATAAGTGTCATTAAAAGCATCCATCACCATTATCATAATTGGCCCTGATCAAATAAAATTTAACTTATGTTGCGCGAGAATTCAGTTCATGAAAAAAATATCAGTATCATATTGTTTTTAATTATTATTTTCGTTCCCGGTTATATCCTATATCCAGGGTTCATGCCGCGCCGTATCCTGAGACTGGCTGAGAATACGAATGATCGTAACCACCGAATGTGATGACACAAAATAGATCATGTGCTGTTCCACCGGCAGCGAGCAGATATTGTCTCCCAGCTCCGCGCGATGCGTGCCTATGTCATGCATGGCCAGAACGTCAAACACCGCTGCTATACGCCCGATATACGCATCCGCCTGAACAATCCCGAACTGTCGGAAGCTGTAGTCCCAGATTGCTTCCAGATCTTCTTCTGCTTTGGAAGTCAGCTCAATCTCTTTCATTTGCCACCCTGGCCCTGACATTATTCAGGAATGCATCCCTGTTCCAGGGTTTCGCCTCGCCGCTGCTGAGCCCTTCAGCCAGCAGATCGCGCAGTTCCTGAAGACGGGATTCAGCCTGCTTCTCACGCAGCAGACGCAACGCGTCACGCATGACCTCGCTCTGGGTGCGGTAATCACCGGCCTTAACCAGGGAATCGATAAATTCCCGCAGCTCATCACCCACGTCCACCGTCATCGTACGGGCCATAACCCCTCCGCTTCTTAATGTAAGATTTGTTCTTACATCATTATATCAGCTTACTCCCCTGCTTCCATCTCAGGCTTTTTTAGCCAAAGCAACCCGGCTGTAGTCTGGAGATCCGACTTTAGCTTTTTTCGGATCTTCACGGAGAAAGAGGAAAAAGAGTATAGGCATGACATATCCATATGCCAGGCATCTGCATAGGTATGGCATGCGCATACCCTTAGCATCTGCATATGCAAACCCTATACAACTATGTTTTTTTGCATATACTATACATATGCAGCAGCCGTACTCTGGCCGTCTCAACGTTACTGGTCTGTATTATTAGCAGACCTTGCTCACTTTTTGGGCTAAGGACTTCAAGGGATAAAACCTATGAGAACCGTATCTATTTTCAAAAATGGCAACAACCGCGCCATCCGCCTGCCCCGCGATCTGGATTTTGAGGGGGTGAGCGAGCTGGAGATCGTCCGGGAAGGGGACAGCATCATCCTGCGTCCCGTCCGGCCGACCTGGGGCTCGTTCGCGCAGCTCGAAAAAGCTGACCCGGACTTTATGGCGGAGCGCGAGGACGTTGTCACCGACGAAGGACGATTTAACCTGTGAACAAGACCTATATGCTGGACACCAACATCTGCTCATTCATCATGCGCGAGCAGCCGGAAGCCGTCCTGAAGCGCCTTGAGCAGGCGGTGCTGCGTAACCAGCGCATCGTTGTCTCGGCCATCACCTACTCCGAGATGCGCTTCGGCGCCACCGGCCCGAAGGCCTCGCCGCGCCACATCGAGCTGGTTGACGCGTTCTGCGCCCGCCTCGATGCCATCCTGCCCTGGGATCGCGCCGCGGTGGATGCGACCACGGAGATTAAGGTGGCGCTGCGCATGGCCGGCACGCCGATCGGCCCGAACGACACGGCTATTGCCGGGCACGCCATCGCCGCCGGTGCCGTGCTGGTGACGAATAATACGCGGGAATTTGAGCGGGTACCGGGTCTAGTGCTGGAAGACTGGGTAAGATAACGCTGTAAAACAAAACAGGCGGTCTGGCGCTGCCGGACACTCTTTCAGTCAGCGGTATATAAAGGAATAAAAGATGCCTCTGATCACGCGGCTTATGCTGCAAAACTTTAAAAAGTTTCCGGAACTGGACCTGCGCTTCACTCATGACCGTAACATTCTGGTCGGGGACAATGAGTCCGGGAAAAGCACGATTCTGCTGGCCCTTGACCTTGTGCTGAGTGACAGCCGGCACCGGGTCGAGGCGCTGGGTGTGGAATCGCTCCTGTCCCAGGCAGCAGTCAGGCAGTTTCAGGAAGGTGAGCGCCGCGCCGATCAGTTACCCGTGCTGACAGCTGACGTTTTCCTGAGTAATGGGGGAGATCCTGACCTGAATGGCAGGCAAAATCTGGCGGGTATCGATGCGGATGGTCTCAGAATGCGCATTGCACCAATGATGGAGGAATACGGTCAGGATATTCACAATGTACTACAGCAGGATCCCGATAATTTTCCCTATGAATACTATTCCGTGCGGTTCAGCACCTTCTCCGGTGGTCATTTCGCCGGCTTCAGACGCTATCTGCGCCATCTGCTGTTAGACAGTGCACGCATCGATAACGAGCACGCCGCACAGGAATATACGCGTACAGTTTACAGCGTCCATGTGCCGGTGGCCGATCGGTACCGGCTTGAAAACAGTTACCGGCAACAGAAAATGCACTTCTGCACCCGGCATCTGTCAGCCATAAACGACACGCTGGAAACGTATCAGTTTGGCGTGCGTTCCGGTGCTAAGTCAGGTCTTGAGGCGAATCTGGACATTACCGAGGACGGTATTTCCATTCGTCACCGTGGAAAAGGAAGGCAGTGCTTCATCAAAACGGAGTTTGCGCTGCAGCGGCATCAGCAGCAGGGAGAGCTCCACGCACTGTTGCTTGAGGAGCCGGAGAATCATCTCAGCCATGTCAGTATGAAGAAGCTGGTTAATCAGCTTGCCACTGAACGGCAGACGCAGGTGTTTATTGCCACACACAGCAGCCATATCTCCTCCCGCCTCGATCTGCGTAAGGCAATCCTCCTCGGGTCTACCCGGCCGGTACTGATGAATGAACTTTCCGCTGAGACTGCCGCCTTCTTCATGAAAGCACCGGATAATAACGTGCTGGAATTTGCGCTGGCCAGACGTGTGCTGCTCGTGGAGGGGGATGCTGAGTTTATTCTGATCGAGGCCTTTTATCGCCACCTGTATGGCAGGGCGCCGGAGGATGACGGGGTTCACATCATCGCTATCGGCGGAACGAGTTTCCGTCGTTATCTTGAACTGGCCCGTCTTCTGGAAAATCGCGTCGCGGCCCTTCGTGATAATGACGGCAACTATCAGCAAAACTGCGATGAACGCTATGCTGACGTGCTTTGTTCCCGCTCCCGGGTATTTGCTGATCGCGACAACACCCGATCCACATTTGAAATCTGCCTGTATCAGGATAACGCTGGTCTGTGTGATGCGCTTTTCCGCGGAACCCGCCGGACACTCACGGTGCAGGAATACATGCTGGCCAATAAGGCAGAAGCAGCATTCCGGCTGTTACAGCTGCACGCCGAAGAGCTGACAGTACCTGTTTATATTCAGGAGGCACTGGCATGGACAAGAGAGTGATATTTGCGGTTGCCGGCTCGGGCAAGACCACGCTGCTGATACGACGGTTGAGTGAGGACCGGAGGACGCTGCTCCTGACCTTCACCGTGAATAATGAAGCGCATCTGCGGGCGCAGATTATCAGACGTTTTGGCTTTATCCCGGACGGGATCAGGGTGATGACCTGGTTTGAGTTTCTGCACGGTTTTTGCTTCCGGCCTTACCTGCAGGAGCAGCTGGTATCGCGTGGCCTGAGCTTCGACCAGCCCCCACCCAGAATACCGCGCACGAATGCCCGGCATTATCAGGATCCCGCCGGACGGCTGTATCACCGGAGGCTCGCACACTTGCTGACAGCCCGCGGGCTGCTGCCGGATATCCGTACCCGGCTTGCCCGTTACTACGATGAACTGCTTGTCGATGAAGTCCAGGACTTTGCCGGACATGACTTTAATTTTCTGCTGGAGCTCTGCCGCGCGGAAATCACTGTGCTCTGTTGCGGCGATTTTTATCAACATACCTTTGATACAAGCCATGACGGCAACGTTAATTCAACGCTGCACGATGACATTACGCGATATGAGGCCCGCTTCGACGCAGCAGGTTTCAAGGTTGACCGGGACACGCTCAACCGAACATGGCGTTGCTCAGCTTCAGTGTGCGAGTTTATCACCGGGCAACTGAACATCCGTATCGCTGCCCATGGGAGACATGCCACCCTGATTGAAACGATCACAGATGCAGAGCGCACAGCCACCCTGCACGCCGATAATACGGTGATTAAGCTCTTCTATCGTGAACATCACCGTTACGGCTGCTATTCCATGAACTGGGGCGTCAGTAAAGGGCTCGACCACTTTAAGGATGTCTGCATTGTGATGGGATCCTCCCACTGGAAACTTCTAACCCGTCAGGAACTGGCAGCCCTTCCACCGTCGTCCCGTAACAGGCTGTACGTGGCATGCTCACGGGCGCGCGGCAACATTTATTTTGTTCCCGAAACTCATCTGCGCCGATTCCGAAATTGAGTTAGCTGCTTCTCAGTAGGGCACAATTCCGAAATAAAGCTGTATGGCCAACGACGTCACTTCAGGCTGGAAAAGTGCGGATCCGGTTTTGGTGTTTTTCGGATCTGCGGATGGGAATAAAGCGAATGATGCGGATATGGCATTAATTAAAGATTATTATTGCTCTGCTGACATTAGTGCCTGAGCAGTCATAAAAATGATAATTATTGTCCTTTATGCAACGATGCCGTCCGCCTGCTCCGACCTGGTCAACGCAGCTGTTGAAAACTACTATTATTTCTATTATTCTGGAAATATAGAAATAAAAACGCGAGGGCGGATATGGAACTGGACACTGCCGCGAGGGTGCTGAAAGAACTCGGGCACGCCACACGGCTTGGCATCTACCGGACACTGATCAAAGCCGGACATCAGGGGATGCCCGTTGGTGAACTGCAGCAGCAGCTCGCGGTACCGGCGTCCACCCTGAGCCACCACCTGTCGTCCCTGATGGCCGTCTCCCTGGTTCGTCAGGAGCGCCAGGGGCGAACCCTTTTCTGCCACGCCTGCTATGACAACCTCGGGGCGCTGATTGCCTTCCTGACAGATGAATGCTGTTCAGGCGGATCTGAGCGTCCTGCACCGTAAGCCTACCGGAGAGAAAATGCTGTCTGAACTGAAAAATGTGGATCCTGAACTGTTTGATACCGGCATCACCGCTGCCCGTATGGGCGTGGAGGCAACTGACCATCCACCCCGGATCCTGATGCTGTACGGCTCTGTGCGTGAACGGTCCTACAGCCGCCTGGCAACGGAAGAAGCTGCGCGGCTGCTGACAGCAATGGGCGCGGAGGTCCGGATTTTCTGTCCGTCCGGTCTTCCCCTGCCGGACGATGCGCCGGACACGCACCCGAAGGTCGTGGAGCTGCGCGAACTCGTTCGCTGGTCTGAAGGGATGGTGTGGTGCTCTCCTGAACGGCATGGCGCAATGACCGGCATCATGAAAGCCCAGATTGACTGGATCCCCTTGTCAGAAGGCGCTGTACGCCCGTCCCAGGGAAAAACGCTGGCCGTTATGCAGGTCTGCGGCGGCTCCCAGTCGTTTAACGCCGTCAACCAGATGCGCATTCTTGGCCGCTGGATGCGGATGATCACCATCCCGAACCAGTCCTCCGTGGCAAAAGCGTGGCAGGAGTTTGATGAAGACGGGCGGATGAAACCGTCGTCCTACTACGACCGCATTGTGGATGTGATGGAAGAGCTGATGAAGTTTACCCTGCTGACCCGGGAGCATGCAGCCTATCTCGTCGATCGCTACAGTGAACGCAAAGAGTCGGCAGAAGCGCTTTCCCGGCGCGTGAATCAGGGCAGCATCTGAGGGCAGATATGCGTGACGTCACGGCATTCAACACCTGCATGAGCGCGTTCTGGCAACAGCATGAAGCAGAGCTTTCCCGTTTTCTGGTGTCAAGAACGGGCGATCGGGAGCAGGCAGCCGATCTGCTTCAGGAAGTCTTCCTGCGCGCCCGGGCCTGTGCAGACCGCTTCTGTGAAATGGAGAACCCGCGGGCCTGGCTGTACCGGACGGCGAGGAATCTGCTGACGGATGAGTACCGTGCCGCCAGGAACGTCGTGGCGCTGGAAGACGAGATCCCCCTGCCTGAGGCCTTCCCTGAGGCGGTTTCAACGCTGGAGATTTGCCTGCCTGAAACCCTGCAGGCCTTGCCTGACGAGGAAAGGTGGCTGATAGAAGAGGCCGATCTGAACCGGCGTCCCCAGCAATGCCTGGCCGACGAGCTGGGGATCACGCTGACGGCGTTTAAGTCGCGCCTGCTTCGCGCCCGGAAACACCTGAAGGAGACGATGACGGAACTCTGCCTGGTGGAAGCGGATGATGCGTCTTCCGTCTGCTGCCATAAAAAAATGGATTAACCGCGCATCTTTTTCCCGTCTCACTCGTTTACCTCAGTGTAAAGCCCCATCACTCAACACTGAGGTAAACAGTCCATGTCAAAAATTGAGATCTTTGAAGCCGCAGGCTGCTGTGCGACCAGCAGCGTCGTGGTCAGCGATGAAGCCGTTAAATGGAACGCCAGCGCCGAATGGGCGAAAACGCATGGTGTGGATATTCAGCGTTACAGCCTGGCAAAGAACCCGCAGCAGTTCCTGAATACCCCTGTCATCAAAGAGTTCCTGAACACATCAGGGATGGAGTCCCTCCCTGTCACCTTGCTCGACGGCAAACTCGTGATGGCAGGCAAACTCCCGTCCCGGGAAGATATCGCCCGCTGGGCCGGTTTTTCCCTCACGCAGGACTGGAATGAAGACAGCACGCAGCCGCGCTGCTGCAGCATTCCCCGTATGCCTTAATCCCGGAGGAGCTCAACGATGATGATGCCATTTTTACAGAATATCCCCCCGTTTATCTTCTTCACCGGCAAAGGCGGCGTGGGGAAAACCTCTCTGGCCTGCGCGACGGCGGTATGGCTGGCTGACCAGGGCCGGAGAACGCTTCTGGTCAGTACCGATCCGGCCTCCAATGTCGGTCAGGTCTTTAGTCAGACTGTGGGCCACCGGATCACCGGTATCCGCACCGTGGAAAACCTTGCGGCAATGGAAGTTGACCCGATGGCGGCCGCGCAGGCTTACCGCGATCGCGTGCTCGATCCTGTTCGTGACCTGATGCCTGCCGATGTCATCAGCAGCATTGAAGAACAGCTTTCCGGTTCATGTACCACGGAGATCGCGGCATTTGATGAATTTACCGCGCTGCTGACCAGTCATGAACTGCGCGAAAAATATGATCATATCGTCTTTGATACTGCACCAACCGGACACACCATCCGTATGCTTGAGCTGCCGGGCGCCTGGAGCGGCTATCTCGATGCACATCCTGATGCTGCGGCGAATCTCGGCCCTCTGGTGGGGCTGGAGAAACAACAGGACCAGTACGCTGACGCGGTGAAAGCCCTCTCTGATACGGCACTCACGCAACTGGTTCTGGTTGCCCGTGCCCAGGCGTCGACCCTGAAAGAGGTCTCCCATACCCACGAGGAGCTGTCGGCTATCGGTCTTCAGCATCAGCACCTTGCCATCAATGGCGTGCTCCCCCCCTTTGCCGGTGAACAGGATCCGCTGGCGCACAGTATTCTGGCGCGGGAGGAACGGGCCTTACGCGCCATGCCTGAAAACCTCGCGCACCTTCCCCGGTCGATGCTGTATCTGAAGCCCTTTAATCTGGTCGGTCTGGACGCCCTGCGGGCGCTGTTTACAGAGAGCACCCCTGTTCTGCCGGATCCGGGAGCCACGTTCACGACGGTCGATTTACCGGAGCTTTCCTCCCTGGTGGAGGATCTCAGCCGGGCGGGAAAAGGGCTGGTCATGACGATGGGGAAAGGGGGCGTGGGGAAAACCACGGTGGCGGCTGCGGTCGCGGTCTCGCTGGCCAGACGCGGTCATAAAGTCCACCTGACCACCTCCGATCCGGCAGCCCACCTGTCTTACACCCTGGATGGCTCGCTGCCAGGCCTTCAGGTCAGCCGTATCGATCCAAAGGCAGAGACTGAGCGCTATCGTCGCTTTGTGCTGGAAAATCAGGGAAAAGGGCTGGATGCGGAGGGACTGGCGGTACTGGAGGAAGATCTCCGTTCCCCCTGCACCGAAGAGATTGCCGTGTTTCAGGCATTCTCCCGGATCATCAAAGAGGCCGACGACCATTTTGTCATTATGGACACTGCGCCCACCGGGCACACGCTGCTGTTGCTGGATGCAACCGGGGCCTATCACTGGGAAATGGTGCGCCAGATGGGGCAGACTCACGACCACGTGATAACGCCAATGATGCAGCTGCAGGATCCGGAGAAGACCAGAGTCATTATCGTGACGCTTGCCGAAACCACGCCGGTACTGGAAGCGGCCGGGCTGCAGCAGGACTTACGCCGGGCCGGGATTGAACCCTGGGCGTGGGTCATCAATAACAGCCTCGCGGCTGCAAAGCCGTCCTCCCCTTTCCTGGTTACCCGTGCCCGTCGCGAACTGCCACTGATTGACGACGTTGCCGGGCAGTATGCACAGCGCATTGCCCTGACGCCACTGCAGAAGGACGACCCGGTAGGCGTGGACCTGCTGGCTGAAATGGCGGGCTGACAGGTGGGGCGAAGCCCCACCTCCACTTAAAACATTTCCTTATACAGGTCATAAGATGAAGCGCTTAACCTGCCGTCGCGAATTCCGGTAGTGTGTCAGTCAACATCACAGGAGTCATACGATGCACATTATGAATGCTGAAGAGCAGCACATTCCCGCCATACGCCGCATTTACGCCCATCATGTCCTGCACGGCACAGGCAGCTTCGAGACGGAACCCCCGGACACGCAGGAAATGCTCGCCCGGGTGAAAAACGTTCAGTCACGTGGGTTTCCCTGGTATATCGCCCTGCAGGGGGGGACGGTCATCGGCTACTGTTATCTCTCCCGCTACCGCGAACGCCATGCCTACCGGTTTACGGTTGAAAATTCGGTGTACATCGATCCGGCTTATCAGCGGCAGGGGGTAGGAAAAGCCTTACTCGATCATGCCTTAACATGGGCCCGGTCTCAGGGATACCGCCAGATGATAGCGGTTGTGGGGGACAGTGCAAACGTCGCGTCTGTGGCGCTGCATCTTCGCGCCGGATTTACTGAAATCGGCACGCTGAAGGACATCGGTTTCAAGCATGGCCGCTGGCTGGACACGGTGTTGCTGCAGCGTCAGCTGGGAGAGGGGAGCAGTACGCTGCCGGACAGTCCGGCACCCGGATGCTGAGGCAGGAGAAAGGGGGCATCGCCCCCTTTCGGTTATTTCAGCCGTTTCCCGGCCGCATCAACCACTTTTTCGCCGTCTTCTTTGGTGAAAGCCCCTTTCTGCGCATCCGGAAGAATATCCAGTACCACTTCGGAAGGACGGCACAGGCGGGTTCCCAGCGGTGTCACCACAATCGGACGGTTAATCAGGATCGGATGCTGAAGCATAAAATCGATTAACTGATCGTCAGTAAACTTATCTTCCGCAAGCCCCAGTTCTTCATAAGGCTCGACGTTTTTGCGCAGCAAAGCCCGGACTGAAATGCCCATATCTGCAATGAGTTTGACCAGCTCATCGCGTGAAGGTGGATTTTCAAGGTAATGAATAACGGTCGGTTCATTACCACTGTTGCGGATCATCTCCAGGGTATTACGCGACGTGCCGCAGGCCGGGTTGTGATAAATGGTGATGTTGCTCATATCAGTATCTCATTACAAAGTGAAAGAGAGACGTAGCGCCAGCGCGGCCAGCGTTACAAACAGCACAGGCAGAGTCATGACGATCCCGGTGCGGAAATAGTATCCCCAGGTGATGGTCATATTCTTCTGTGAAAGGACATGCAGCCAGAGCAGCGTTGCCAGGCTACCAATAGGTGTAATTTTAGGTCCCAGATCGCAGCCAATCACGTTGGCATAAATCATCGCTTCTTTGATAATGCCTGTTGCGGTGCTGCCATCAATAGAGAGAGCGCCAACCAGCACGGTAGGCATGTTGTTCATGATGGAAGACAGGAAAGCCGTCAGGAAGCCCGTCCCCAGCGTCGCGGCCCAGAGTCCTTTATCCGCCAGTACATTCAGCACGCCGGAAAGGTATTCGGTTAGCCCGGCGTTGCGCAGACCGTAGACCACCAGATACATCCCCAGCGAGAAAATAACGATCTGCCAGGGTGCGCCACGCAGCACTTTACCGGTGTTAATGGCATGACCTCGTTTAGCAACTGCAAACAGGATCACAGCGCCAACAGCAGCAATCGCGCTTACCGGGATACCCAACGGCTCAAGAACGAAAAAACCAGCCAGAAGAAGGATCAACACAATCCAGCCGGTTCTGAAGGTTGCCAGATCTTTAATGGCGTTTGCCGGTACTTTCAGGAGAGCCAGGTCGTAAACCGGCGGAATATCTTTGCGGAAGAACAGATGCAGCATCACCAGTGTGGCAGTGATGGCTGCAATATCAACCGGCACCATTACCGACGCATATTCGGTGAATCCCAGACCAAAGAAGTCCGCCGAGACGATATTCACCAGGTTTGACACGATAAGCGGCAGGCTGGCGGTATCGGCAATAAAGCCGGCAGCCATGACGAAAGCCAGTGTCGTGCCTTTGCTGAAGCCTAATGCCAGCAGCATGGCAATGACTATCGGCGTCAGAATCAGTGCCGCACCATCGTTGGCAAACAGCGCCGCCACCGCCGCACCGAGCAGAACGATATACGTAAAAAGCAAACGGCCACGTCCGTTACCCCAGCGCGAAACGTGCAGTGCCGCCCATTCGAAGAAGCCGGATTCATCGAGCAACAGGCTGATAATAATCACGGCAATAAAGGTCGCCGTCGCGTTCCAGACGATATTCCACACCACCGGGATATCCCCCGGATGCACCACGCCTGAAATCAGGGCCAGAACCGCGCCCAGCGTGGCGCTCCAGCCAATCCCCAGTCCCTTCGGTTGCCAGATAACCAGGACGATGGTCAGGACAAAAATAGCGCCTGCCAGTAACATAACACCTCCTGCCAGGGCGACCCTGCCGCCCTGTATATGCAAAAAAATTAACTCATCAACTCTCTGAGCTTTTCAATACCGGCGGGCTCAGACGCCAGCACCGGAACAAGCGCTACACGGTCAGCGTGCTGATTCTTCACAGCGTCGATCTGAGGCAGCTCCTGCCGGGCGCGCTGGCAAAGCAACGGAGAACGCGTATCCGCACTGGAAAGGCTGTTATTGATAATCCAGCCCCACGGATGGATCCCCGCTCGTTCAAGGTCAGCCTGCAGGTTTGCCGCTTCCAGCACCGGTGTGGTTTCAGGAAGCGTAACCAGCAGAACTTTGGTTCGTTCCGGGTCCTGAAGCTGCATCATGGGGGTAGTAAAATGACCTTTACTCCCCATTTTTTTGGCAATCTCCCGGTGATAAGCCCCGGTCGCATCCAGCAGCAACAGTGTGTGTCCGGTAGGGGCGGTATCCATCACCACAAAGCGCTTACCCGCTTCACGAATCACGCGGGAAAAGGCCTGAAACACGGCAATTTCTTCCGTACAGGGAGAGCGTAAATCCTCTTCCAGTAGCCGTTTCCCTGCTTCGTCCAGATCTCTTCCCTTCGTCTCAAGAACATGCTGGCGATAGCGTTCGGTTTCATCGTGAGGGTTGATGCGGCTGACCTGCAGGTTTTTGAGGCTGCCGTCCAGCGTTGTACTCAGGTGCGCAGCAGGATCAGAGGTCGTGAGATGCACGTCAAATCCCCTGTCTGCCAGCCTGACGGCGATGGCAGCAGCCATCGTGGTTTTCCCTACGCCACCTTTGCCCATCAGCATAATCAGGCCGTGTTCACTGCGGGCGATATCATCGACCAGGCCAGAGAGTGATAAGTTTTCAGGCGTGTACAGGATGTTCGTTACCGTGAGCGGTAATGACTCAGACCGGGTATCCAGCAGTCCCTTCAGTGCAGGCACGCCAACCATATTGACTGGCTGGAGTAACAGGGTATCTGTCGGTAGCCCGGATAAACCGGCAGGAAGATTTGCCAGTGCCTCCTGCTCACGTTGCCATATCGCAGCGGCCAGGGCGTCATGTTCCGCCTCGGTTTCAGGCAGCACACCATTAATCACCAGGTACTGGTTTTTCAGGCCAATTGCGGCGAGTTCTTCATGGGTGCGGGCGACTTCCTGCAGCGTTGATTTTTGCAGTCGAGCAACCAGAACCAGGCGGGTACGTTCAGGATCGGATAACGCCTCTACCGCATGAGCATACTGCTCACGCTGCTTTTCCAGCCCGGCCATTGGGCCAAGACAGGAAGCACCATCCGGGTTACTTTCAATGAAGCTACTCCAGGCACCAGGAAGCTGGAGAAGGCGAATCGTGTGGCCCGTCGGCGCTGTATCAAAAATGATGTGATCGAAACGGGTCAGCAGGGAAGCGTCTGTCAATAAGCCGGTGAACTCGTCAAACGCCGCAATCTCAGTGGTACAGGCTCCTGAAAGCTGCTCGCTGATACTGTTAACAACGTCATCAGGCAGAAGACCTTTGATAGGATCAACGATTCTGGCCCGATATTGCCGGGCGGCTTCCTGCGGGTCAATCTCCAGTGCGGAAAGTCCAGGAACTGCTGTCACAGGGCGGATCGTGTTACCGATAGCCTGCTCGAATACCTGACCGACATTGGAGGCTGGATCGGTACTGACCAGCAAAACCCGCTTACCCTGTTCGGCAAGGCGGATAGCCGTCGCGCAGGAAATGGAAGTTTTTCCTACACCTCCCTTGCCGGTAAAAAACAGGTAAGGCGGGATATTCTGTAAGAATTTCATATGTCCTCCTGACATATTCAGCAACAGGAAGTATTACCACCACAGCAACTGGTGGAAGCTAACCCTACCTTCTCCAGCGGAATACCGAACCAGCGAGCCAGCTCAGCGCGTTTTGGGTATCGCCCGGCCATCACCGTTTCACCGTCCAACAGCAGTAGCGGAAGGCTCTCTGCGCCGGATGCATCGAGGAAGGCTTTCGCTTTCTCATTATGAACAAAGCTCATGGGCTGCTGCGCCAGGTTGTAACGTTCAACCTGTACGCCACGTCCTTTCAGCCACTGCACATCAGCAGAAAAATCAACCAGTACCTGATCGACATCTGAGCCACATACGCCGGTACTGCAGCACATTGCCGGGTCAAACACCGTTAATGTCTTCATTCTGAATACCTCACATTTGAAAATACATATATGTTCAGGCAAATTTTTTAGATGCAAACAGCCTTACCGCTACCAGAGCAGTTTACCGATGCCAGCTTACGGGCGATGGCCTGTACGTCGTCCTGTTGGCTTAACCAGGCCTGCTCAATCACCTGAGCGGCCCAGGAAGGAATATGCGGGGATAAGCGATAGTGAACCCATTTCCCCTGCTTGCGATCCAGCAATAGACCACTTTCCCTGAGCATTGCCAGATGACGGGAGATCTTGGGCTGTGACTGTTCCAGCGCCGCGCAAAGATCGCAGACGCACAGTTCTCCCATCTCCCTGAGAAGCAGGACAATACCCAGACGGGTTTCATCGGACAGGTTTTTGAAAAGCTTCAGGGCTGTAAGGGTCATTATTCCTCCTGTTCAGTTGCGTAAAGCATACTCCCGGAGACAAAAAAAACAACCATACATTCGAAAATTCGAATATGTAAACGCGTCAGATGACGATTTCACTCCGGTATTCATCCGTTAGTGTCCGGGCAAAATTGATGTCTGTTACTGAGATCCGACTTCGGGAGTTTTCGGATCTGAGCGTAAAAGAAGTAGGTACCATGATGTTTATGTTGTTATGGAAAAGCAAAATAACTTGTGTAGCATATTTACTACATTAGATTTTGGTGGTAAAAAATAACACACATACAAGCAAGAGAGCATATAAGATGGCAGCCATAAACATAAAGATAGATGATGTACTCAAGGATGGCGGAGATGACGTTTTGCGGGAGCATGGTCTGAACACTACGCAGGCTATTACACTTTTCTGGCAGTATCTCGTCCAGCACCGCAGGCTGCCTTTCATCGCTGAGACCAGACTTTTCACAGCAACCGATCTTACCCTTGCCGTTGCCACCCAGTATGGCGATGCGCTCAACCAGTTGCATAAAATCCAGGACATGCTCAGTTCCGGCGCGACAGTATTCGCTGAACTTGCCGCCGCTAAACTGGAGCTCTCCCGTCAGGCTGCAGCCATTCAGCAGAATGGCTGGCGACTGGCGTCCCTGCCGGAGGACAATGATTTATCTGCCTCAGCACGGCGGATGCTACCCCGCATTCACTACCACCTGACCGGATGTGACTTTGCATTGTCTGACTTACCGTCCTGCTCCCCGATCCCGGTCCGGCTGGTGAACGGGTTTGGTGCTGCACTACAGCAATACGAAAGTGAGTTTTCCAGGTTGCAGGCGGTACTACGTGATTCAGGCCTGCTGGCACGCCCTGAGCCGCTGCGTGAATTTGTTTACCGGGACGAAAACGTCATGATATCGGTCATACAGCAGCATGATTATCAGCACGGGGCATGGATTGTGCGGATGCAGGCCAAATCTCTGGAACATGAAAATGCCCTGGAGGATGCCGGCCTGACTTTCCCGGAACTGGAGGGCAGGGTGTTTCTGCCCGGTAGCGTGTACGGAAAAGCGGTACGCAATTCGCAGACCGGAAAATATGAGATGGGATTCCGGTTTCTCTCCGGCGTCACAGAGTTTCATATGTACTCCAGCGGGCATGAGGAGGACGGGAATCCAACCTCAGCGGATCAGGTGGCGGCCAGCCTCGCCGTAACGGTGGACACTTATCTTGTAACGTTGCTCCATGAAATGGCCGGCAAAAATTAACCCTGGAGATAAAAAATGAATAATAACCACGGTATTCCTGACCATCTTTTCACCGTACAGAATTCTGATAACACATACAGCTGGACCCTGGGAACGCGTATGGGCCAGTTTCTCTCTGAGATAGAAACGCTCTATGGTGCCCGGGACACCACCTGGACTCTTCTGGGATTTGAGTTTAACGAAGGAAGGCCAAATATCCGCTTTTCCGGCTACCCGGCCCGGCGGCAGATTATTATCCGGCTGGGTGAGAAAGCCTTTAAGTCTGCTCCGCAGGCTATATATCAACTTGCTCATGAGTGCATTCACCTGCTGGCTCCAGTAGTGGGTGGAGATGCGCCAGTTTTAGAGGAAGGACTGGCAACCATGTACTCAGAAGACAAAGTCAAAGCGTTGTATCCTTCACCCCAGGATGCGATCCGTACCAGTTCGCAAAACTATATTGATGCCGCAGCCAGGGTCCGGGAGTTACTTCAGCTTGAGCCGGACGCCATCCGCAAGCTTCGTGCTGTGGAGCCGGACTTTTACAGAATGACGGAACACACCTTTGCTGATGCCGGTCTGGACCAGATCCCGCAACCACTGATGGCTGAGCTGCTACGGACTTTTTAAGTCACCGGATGCAGTGTTTACTGCCCTTCCCGCCGGCAGCTGTCCGCTGCGGAGGGGGCCTGCGAGGGGTTGCCCATGCCCCCGGAAACCCCTCTTTATACAGCCTGGTGCGTATCATTTTGACCCGCTCATTACTGATGTTATCGGTATCGAGTGATACCGTGACCAGTATTGCCAGACTGGCGTCGGTGAGGGTAAAGCGAGCCGGAAGTTTCCAATAGCTGCTCCGGGCTGTTTCAATGCTTTCAAACAGCACCCGCAGGTAGTCCGGCACGGCTTCCCCTCTGCCGTCGACAATAGCTTCCTCGCTCCGGTGTAAAAATTCGGCTTCAGGAATTTCCCTGGCGGCGACGTTGAGGATCTGTTCAAGAGAGGGCCAATATTTGCCGTCATACTGGTTGCGCAGGGCGTCGAGAGGATCACGCAAATACGAACGATAGTGCCCGTTCTGCTCTGAGGCCATCTCAATCAGATCGACAATGTGCGTCGTGCGCTCCAGTGAAAAGGCGTTACGATTGAGTATCTGGCCCTGCTCTGTCAGCAGCGCAGACAACGCTGCCGCCTGCGCGGCGATTTTCTCATTCAGCTCGGTCAGCCTGCGGTAGTCAGCTTTCAGCCGGCTGTTATGATCCTGAGTGCCATAAGCTCCTGCAAAAAAAATCTGCTCCAGCAGGGTGTGGCACTGCTGCCAGCTGAGCCGCTGCTGCGCAATGTTTTCCCATACCGGCATCATTTCTGTTTCACGGGAAATAAGCCTGTCCAGCAACGGCCAGTGCGGTTTTCGCAGCGAATGTTCGTGGAGGTCATCACGGTATGCTTTAAGTGTATTAAGCACGTCATCGGCAGTACGGGTATGCAGGTAATACATGTCTTTTCCTCATCAGGTCCGGTTCAGGCAATTATGTCCGGGCACCACGCGATTGTCGGTAACGCAGGAGAGAAATATTTACTGGCGCTGCGTTACTTCGCTTCCGGCTCATACTTTTTCCGGATCTCAGGAAGGGAGAAGACAGATTTTTGCAGAATAAGCATAAAAAAAGGTCAGTTGTTGTTATGAGGAGATTATTGCCATGAGGGAAAATTTAGGAATGACTAAGCCTTGAATGGAAACAAAGAGAAAAGACAGTTTTTCCCCCTCAGCATCAGCATACAGTGAGGGGGAGCAACTACCCAACAAGTGGATCGTTTGCAGTTTTCATTTCATGATGCGTCTTCACCAAGTAAGGACTGCAAACTGACAGAGTCATTACGGAGTATAAAGCGGACTTTAATCTGACCACTGAAAACGGCCTCTCCTTCATATTGAGAATGCAAAGCTATTTCAAGTGGTTTACCATCAACCTCTTCAGCATTAAAATTGAACATGCTATCTCTCTCACTTTTGATTTTATACTCTTCAAAATAGTTTTTATTCACAAGCAGAGCATCAATAGCATCAAAGTGAGGCCTGATATAGAGCGAACAGCTTTTTGCTTTACCACGGATCTTTAGATTTCGCTCTTCGTCATAAAACAATTTATCTTCTTTACCCTCTACACTATCTAAAGTATTCGATCTGTAGTCATTATATTGATTCCATAATCTTTCGTCACCCACAATGAGATAGTCATCTTCTTGGAGGTCATCATAATCATAAACCACATTTAGAAGTTCGGCGAATGACGTCACATTAATATACCGTTGAGCTGGTTGGCGACTTAGCAAACGTAACAAATCAAGTACATGCTCGTTGATCAATGTGGATGCGCGATTTTCTTCAAATCTGTGTATCTTGCGAGAAAATTTATTTGTAACATCTTGCTTTTCAATATAGAAAACTACGGATCTCTTAATATTACTATTCTCTACCGGGACAGATGTAATATTATCAAAAAGAGAAAATAATATTGATTTGCTTAACTTTTGTGTAAAAAAGTCAGAGATAATACTTCCAAAGTTATCTAGAATTGTACTGCTGACTGGAGACTTTATGATTTCTTGCTCAATATGATTGGTAAAAAGATCCAGATACTCTTGTATCAAGTCAGACACTCTCTGTCGCTTTTCGGTAAAAACATCATCAGCAACAAAAGCAGCACAGGTCAGTTTGTTGATGGCATTGTGCAGTGAGGAAAGATTTCTTACGGTTTGCTCCAAAAACTGAAACGATAATAGATTAGAAGCAACAATTGCGTTCATTTTAGGTGAAACCGAATTTGCATCACCACAACGCAATATACACAACTCCGCTATCTGGGGGATGAGATCCTCAATTCCCCCGAGGCGTCTTCCCATATAGCTTCGCCCGCTTACCAAGCTTTTACCATGTGTTGATGATAATTTCCTTATAATGTTCCCGGGTGAATTTAATGCCTCCCCGCGGTCAGCTTTATTCCAGATAAGCAAACGGATAAAAACGTCGATGATGTCTGAACTCCTGGTCATTCCTTCAGATAAACGTTCAAAACCACCGGTATTTTCAACAAGACTCCCGTCAAGCAGAGTGCTGACAGCAAACTGACAATGCGTGTTTTGAAAGGCATCGGGTTTGCTAATAATAAATGCAGCTGTTAAGAGTCGAAGATCTGTCAGTGTGTTCTTGTAAAAAGAGTCCAGAAGTTGCGACGGTTTAACCGGTTTTCTTAATGGCGTATTCTCCTGACTGAAAACAATTTCGCCATCCAGAGTTGCCTGCGTAACGATAAACTCCTGCCAGCTGAACAGTGCATTGTTATGACTATCAGCAGACCCTCGGGCAGTATGAAGCCAGCGGTTCATTAAGTCCACCGCCCAGTCAACAGAGCCTGACTCGCCTGACAGCACTGCACATGCGACTATGTCGGGTAAGGTGAAAAGGTGCTCTTTCAGAGTGTCCTGGTATAACTGCTGACCACCATTTTTTTTGGATATGTATTCCAGACCATCAGTCCATCCTTCCCAAATTTCGACAAAATCCCTTAAAAGGGCCTCATAACTCTGACGCTGTGTTAAATCAAGCCTCCCCGTGTTGGCATGGCCCCAGCGCACGAGAATGTCCCATGAATAAAATGTATATTTCAAAGCAAGTTGTATTTCTTTGAAGGAAATTTTTTCTCTTTTAGAACACAGCATTCGGGGAACGTTCATACATTCTGCATAAAACCTCTCAGATATATCAATGCGTATAACTGCCTGCCGGAAAAGCTGATAAAGCTCTGTATATAATTTATCAGTAAAACTACGATCCCAAAAAATGTCATTTGCTAATAACAAAAGATTATCTGTCTGCTGCCCTTGCTTGAAATTAAATCCGTCCGTAAAAGTTGTTATGTCACGACAGAATCCTTCAATAGCTTCGTCAAAGGCATTGATATCAGCACTGGCTAACGCATCAATGGCATCACCTAAAAGCCCTTTGATTATTCTGTCTGTTGCAATATGATGTTTAGTAGCGATACCTGTGCGGAAGCAACGTGTTAAGACATTTACAAGAACATGGTCTGACTCGATATTTTTAACTTTAAACAGGGGTAGGGTTTCGAACTCATCCCGGCTATCCAGCTTCGAAAATAACGCAATCGTTATTTGTTTTTTCTTTAAGCGACCATACATATTTATAAGCCAGAGAATAATCTTCAATGGCCGCACATAGATATCTTTAATAACATCCTGTACTGAAGCTTTTTTTCTTATAATTGAGAATTCATTTTCAAATGAATAATCCTCAATGATAATATTATTATATTTATCATTTTTGATAATTTGGCTTTCAACAGGCTTATTTAAAAAAATGTTATTCAGTTGACTTTTCACATGCGCTGATAAAATGTCGGTAGTGAGGTAGCGTAACACCATTCTTTCGCGTTTTTCATCGTCAAGAACACTTAGGCTTTGCACAAAGAACCAGACAGAAAGCGCAATATTAAGCATCATCCATATAATACTTATCCCACAAATTATCGCGTAGTTATAGTTCCCGACGAATGTCCTTAGCAACAATCCGCAGAGCATGAAGCCAGAAAGAAATAAACCGCTCAGACCTGCCAGCATGAACCCGGAATAGGTCTGATAAGCTGCGTGTACGATTTTCCTTGCTGATTTCCTCTGAAATATAACACTGACAAGGCCAACGACCATGGGATACACAATACCTATAATGGTAAGCTGCCCCCCCAGGAGGTTTATCTGGGCGTCAAGCAGGGTATTCCATTTAGGAAACCACTCAGCCACAAATGGCTTTATATAGCCTTTAGCTGAGACCATCACAATGAAAATGGCTGCAAAAAATGATATCAGCATAAACATTGCTTTTACGTAATACTTTGAACCATAGACCAGTATTTTCTCAAAGCCGTTCCATTTCAATGCCATGTATGATTGATTTACATGAATGTTGTCACGGATGAACTTATCTGTCTGGTAGCTAATGCTGTCTAGGATTTTTTTAAGCATGTTGGCTCATTAATATAGATATTATTGTTTATATAGTGTGATAGAGAAAGGTCATGTGAGTCAGTCACTTTACCATTACACGCCTTAATTTTCTTCCATCAAACACATTGTTCGGGCTACTTCCACATTCGCCTGTTTAACTCATCACTCACTGCAGACTGTAGCTATGTATCAGGGGAGTAATTTTCCGGCTTAACCAGAAATCGGATCAGCGCGGCGGGAAACCGGCCAACAATATGATAATTAAAACACGAGCATAAAATCATACTAAGTTTGATATTTGTCATATTCAATAAAATCATCCATGATATGAATTTACTTAAATTTAAAATTATCAAACGGAGCATGCAGGATGGATCACGAAGAGACGTTTTCACTCAGCTATGAACAACTGACCCAGTTTGCGGAAAAACATATTCGTGAATGCAATCTGGATAGCCAGGGCGTGATTTATATCAGCGAGTCAGCCAAGGCAGGAGCCGTGCTGAGCTTGTGGTATGAACTGGCCTTAAATGGCTATGCCTCAATGAATGCCATAAACAGAAAAGAGCTCATAGACGCCGATCATCAGCGTCTCAGAAAGCTCATCTGGCCAGAGACGGATAAGCAATGACTCACGCGCGCCGACCATCGCCGCTGCAGAGGCGGGTGCTGATTGTGCTGGCTGCCTTGGATGCGAAACGTCCAGGGCCGGTCGCCACGCGGGATATTGAGCGGGTACTGGAGCAGGGTGGCGACGCCCCGGTGTATGGGCCGAACCTGCGCGCCTCCTGCCGGCGGATGGAAGCCGCGGGCTGGCTGCTCACCTTGCGCGCCCCGAACCTGCAGCTGGCCGTCGAGCTAACGGAGGCAGGCCGTGCGCTGGCCGCCCGGCTATTGGCTGGCGAACAAGCGCGCGTTCTGGCGGAGCAGCGCGCGACGGCGGTCCGGGTATTGCCCCTGGTTCCGCGCAGCCAGGCTAATGAGGCTGACGACCGACCGGTGGAGCTGGACGATCGCTGGCACCTGGCGTGCCGGGGCGACTACGTCATCCGTATCGACGGGACCACCTGCCTGCAGCTATGGAGCGCGGCCGGACAGGTGACGCGCCTGGAAGGCGATCCCCTGCAGGTAGCCACCTGGCTGCAGGCCTGCCACGACGCAGGTATTGCGGTCCGGGTGCAGGTCAATGAAAGCCTCAAACCGGAAGAGGGCACACCGGACGGTACCGCGCCGGCGGACCGGACGTATACCTGGTATCGCCAGCTGGACGCCGCGCTGCAGGCGCAGGGGATCACTGGCCTGACGGATGAGATCTGCCTTGCTGTGGTGAGGCCTGAGGGCTCATTACGGACGCTGCAGGCGCCGGTGCGCCTGCTGCACGTTCTGCGCGAAAGCCTGGAGGCATTCCCGCTCTCAGCCACCGCGTATGAAGAAGATACCGGCGCCGCACTGGACACCCTGCTGGCCCGGGCTGGATTTACTGCGAGCCAGGCGCAGGAGTTGCGGCGGCACCGCATCTGCTGGCCATTAATGAGCGAGGAAGAAATCGACCGGCGCTTGCTGAACCCTCCACGCGACACCAGGGAGGACTAATAGGGGTCCGCTTGGAAAACGGAAATTATCCCACGCTAAGACTATATTGTGTACAGCAGTGGAGAAGGATGAGAGACCAGCAGTTCATTAACAGGGACTCCTTTTTGCTTAAGCGGCTCAATGGTTCTTTCTATATAAACCGTATTCCAGAGTGTTATCGCCGCCGTATGTAGTGTCAGCGCCGGTGGCGTGGTAACGCTGATCCTCCCACCCCCAGATCCCTGATCCCGACCGGACGAGTCTGGCGGCCTGATGAACTTAAGCGGATTATTGAAATTTGCCTGGCCAATGACATCTGGGTGATATCTGACGAAATTCACTGCGACCTGTCCCGAAGCGGTATCGGTCATACACCGGCCGCCTCTCTTTTCCCTGATTCTACACGCATTATTACCTGCATGTCCTCGAGTAAAACATTCAATCTGGCCGGGAATTTGTTGGCAAATATCATTATTCCGGATCCCGGTGTCAGAAGCGAGTGGCGTCTCAGACACGACGAGTTCATCTCTCCACTGAGCCTGGCAGCAAACAAAGCGGCGTGGAGTGAATGTGATGACTGGCTTGTCCATCTGAGGGAATATATTGACGGCAATTTCCAGTACCTGCACGACTATCTCAAAAGCTATTTACCCGAAACCAGGTTCTCGATCCCCGAAGGGACATATCTGGCCTGGATAGATATTAGCCGCTACCTGCCCGACACCGCAGGTGAGGATTTATCGCTGTATTTTGCCCGGGAGTCAGGGGTCCTTCTTGAAGGGGGCTTGCTGTTTGTCGACAATGGGGACGGATATATCCGGTTAAATCTGGCCTGCCCACGGAGTATGCTGACAGCAGGGATGAAAAGAATTTCACAGGTACTGCGGATACCGGCTCCTCATCGTGTATAACCCCTTTCTCTCTGGCCGTTTTGTCCTGTCAGGATGTCGTCAGAACCCGGCATAACACCCTGTGCCGGGAACACAAAAGGCACGGATGAACAGGTCGTGAATATTCTTAGTGAAGCCTGCTGATGACATGTCTGGCGACAAAAAAATGCCGCCCTTAAGGGGCGGCTTATGCCAGCGTCACGGGGTTATCGTCTGACCGCCATGATGCCCGCATCGACATCCCAGATAGCGCCCGTCACCCATGAGGTTTTGTCAGACAACAGGAAGAGAATAGTGTTTGCCACATCTTCGGCAGTTCCGACGCGTCCCAGCGGGTGGAAATCGTTCAGCGACTTCATAGCATCTGCGATATCCGCTTTGTCCATGAAGCCTTCGTATATCGGCGTATGAACAATCCCGGGAGACACCGCGTTGACACGAATACCCGCGCTGGCCAGCTCAATCGCCAGATTACGCGTCAGGGCATGCAGACCCGCTTTTGCCATTGAATAGGCCGAGGCCGGCGAGTCACCCAGTGCAGCCTGAGCACCAATCGAACCGACGTTGACGATAGACCCTTCGAGCTTCGCGGCGAGCATGTTCTTCACGACATCCTGTGTAATAAAGAACGTGGCTCGGTTCAGCGAAAGATACATGTCATAATCGGCAAAGCTGTGCTCGGTAAATCCTTTGGGCATGAAGATACCGGCGGCATTCACCATCAGGCTGATATCGCGATGGTGAGCATTAATTTCCTGACGGATAGTTTCCATACCTTCTTCGGTCATCAGGTTCGCCGCGATGACCGCAACCGGTCCCAGAGGGCTCAGTTCTTTTTGCACCGCTTCGGCTTTGTCTTTTTTATTCCCGGTCAGCACGACACTGCCGCCCGCTTCCAGTACCATGCGTGCCACGGCCAGGCCCATGCCGCTGGTACCGCCGACGACGAGCAGTTTTTTACCTTTGAAAAAAGTGTTCATTTTCTGACTCCATTACTGGTGGGTAAGACGTTGCCGGCAGCGTGAAACTGCCGGCGGTTGACGGATTAAATACTGCAGCCATCCGTTCCGCAGGTCTGACCCGCAGTGGCTGAAAATTCGGTTTGCTGTTCATCCCAGACCTGACGCAGGGCATTCAAAAAGTTATCTGCTGCCTGAGCCCCGCTGATGGCATATTTTTCGTTCATCACAAAAACCGGAACGCCGCTGAGGCCAATAGACTGTGCGTGGGCTTCATTGTCGGAAACGGTGGCGCGAAAATCGTCATTTTCCAGGGCGGCTTCAGCGTCAGCTTTCGGCATACCGGCTTCTACGGCCATGGCAACGAGCTGCTGACGGTCAAAGAGAGAGCGACCTTCGGTGATACTGCCATGATAAAAACGTTCTTCCACCGCGTCCGCAATTCCGGCCTTACGCGCGGCAACCAGCAGGGTGTGTGCATCTTCTGTATCACCAAACATCATGCCGTCGAAGTTGTAGATCAGACCTTCAGATTTACCGGCGGTGCCCACCTGATTCATCATCAGCTCCGCTGAATGCTGACTGCCCAGCTTTTTAACGATGGCATCCTTAAAAGGCATCGCGGGAGTACCACCGGCCAGACGGTAGCTGTGATGGCGGATCACCACCTGGTCGCGAAATTCAAAGCGATTCAGACCCTGTTCAAATCTTTTTTTAGCAATCCAGCACCACGGGCAGACCAAATCTGACCAGATATCGATGGTAAGGGTGGGTTTCAGCGTTTGCATAATGATTCCTCAAAGACGTTGGGCGGTCGGATCTCACTTATCAGAGAACCGCGACCGTATGGGATTTATTGCGCCTGCCAGACCGGGTAATCGGTATAGCCTTTTTCCGGGGAACCACTGACGCCGTAGTAGGTGGCGCGGTCACTTTCTGCCAGTGGCCAGCCGTTTTGCATTCTTTCAACCAGATCCGGGTTAGCGATGTAGGGCACACCAAATGCCACCAGATCCAGCTCATCATCTTCCAGAGCCTGCTCTGCGATATCACGGGTAAAACCGCCGGCAGCGATGATGGTGCCTTTAAACGTGTTGCGAAAACGGCGGCGGAAGCCTTCCGGAAGTGGCGCTTTGGTGTACACCGGCTGATAGTAAAGGTGTACGTAGGCCAGTTCCCGCTGACCGAGCGCGTCGGTGATGGCTGACCAGGTTTGCTCTTCACCTTCATACGGCGCGAGGTCATAAATGCGGCCGAACGGTGACAGGCGCACGGCAACGTGGCTGTTACCCACGGCTTCCGCCACGGCGTCAATGGTCTCCAGCAGGAAACGCTGACGATTTTCCACCGAGCCGCCGTATTCGTCGGTGCGGGTGTTCAGTTCGCTACTGAGGAACTGGTCAAAGATGAATCCGTTTGCCGCCATGATTTCCACGCCGTCAAAGCCGGCTTCCATCGCCAGGCGTGCGGAGTGCACGAAGTCTGCAGTGATGCGTTTAACTTCATGCGTTTCCAGCGCGCGTGGCTGGCTTGGTACAACCGGGCCCGGTTCTCCGGATTCGGTCAGCGCAAAAACGGTGGTATTGACCGCCTGAACGGTGCCCGCTGAAACCGGCGCTATGTGGCCTGGCTGAAGAGAGACGTGAGACATACGGCCGACGTGCCAGAGCTGCGCGAAAATACGGCCACCTTTGGCGTGAACCGCTTGTGTCACCTTACGCCAGCCCTGGACGTGTTCGTCGTTGTAGATACCAGGGGTATAAAGGTAACCCCGGCCTTCTTCTGAAACTGGCATCCCTTCGGTGATGAGCAGGCCAGCAGAAGCACGCTGTGCATAGTACAAAGCCACGACCTCATCCGGCACGTCATTCATGGTGCGGGTGCGGGTCATCGGTGCCATGACTACACGGTTTTTTAACGCCAGGCCAGACAGATTGTAGGGGGTGAAAAGCTTACTCATCGTATACCTCACAAAAAACAAAAAGGAGTATCCCGGCAGGGATTTGCACAGCCCGGCAGTATCATCGACTGGACGTCGCGCACTGGAGTTGCATAAACATCTGATGGGTGGCAATATACCAACCATCTAGTAGGTAGGTCAATGGCTGTGTCGTATTTTTTTGTCATAACGCAGCCATTTCTGAATTGTCACTCATTTTGCGAGGTCATCACCATGCGTACATTAACAGCTTATAACGAAGATAATTTCCGCCAGATAGAGCAGTACAAAGGAATATCGGTGGTACGTTTCTCTGCACCCTGGTGTCCGCCCTGTCAGGCCAGCGAAGAAATGTTCAGTCAGTTTGCAGACCGGCTCGATAGAGATATTCAGGTGGGGAAAGTCAATGTAGATCAGGCGCCGGTGCTGACAACCAAATACGAGATCTGGGGGCTGCCGTCTGTGCTGATATTTCATGAAGGGCAATTAGTTAAACGCATACCGGGTGTGAAACCTGCATCGGTATATGCTCAGGCTATTGCGGACATAAAAAAAGGGCAGTAATGCCCTTTTAACGTGGAATTTATTAATGCTTAACCGCGTGCCTGACCGACGGCATCCAGAGTGCGGGCTGAATAAATGACCGCCGCGCCAGCGTTGAGGTTAATCGCCACGCCCAGCGCTTCAGCAATTTCAGCGTCGGTTGCACCGGCTTTCACAGCGGCGTCGGCGTGAAAAGCAATACAGCCGTCGCAGCGGGTTGTGACTGCGCACGCCAGGGCAATGAGTTCACGCACTTTTGCGCCCAAAAGGTCAGTTTTGTTACCTGCGTTGCCCAGGGCAACCACGCCTTTCATGGTCTCGGGGGTCAGTTTGCCCAACTCGCCTAAACGTTGCATTAACTCTGAGCGATAGTTGTTCCAGTCCAGCATAGTGTCATTCTCCTGAATGAGGGGTATTAAGAAGCAGTTTTATATACTTAAGGCTGTTGGCGAAGACTTCGGGTCTGGCCGTTGCATGCGCCACTACGCTTGAGCCTTCACAGACATTAATGATCATCAAAGCAATATCTGATGGTTCGGCATGGGATGAAAACTCACCTGACTCCATGCCCGCCCTGACGACTTTTGTGAGCCACTCGATTTGCATATCGAAATAAAGTGATGTCTGTACAGTAATTGCCTGAGGCAGATTGGCGGTCTCTGCTGACAACGCACAACACAGTGGCAGTAGCGAAGCTTTATGGCTTTGCGCGAAGATATCGATGTAAGCCGCAATTCTTCTCTCCGCGCTTTTCTCAGTCGCCTCTATCTGCTCAAATACGCGTTGTGTATCAGAGAACGCCTGTATTACCACCTGCTCACCCAGAATATCTTTGGTCGGGAAATGGTGATGAATACTGGCCTTGGTGATACCCACTATTTTTGATAAATCAGCATAGCTGAATGCTGAATACCCTTTTTCGCGCATCAGGTGTTCTGCTTCGCTGAGCAGCCGTTCCCGTGTCATGGTTGTCATAATTACTCCATATAATCTACTAGTTGATAGATTATATTGTTGCTATTTTTCCGTAGCAAGTTGTATCACTGACTCAGTATCGTGCAGAGCTGAACGTCACTGCCATCCTGCATTCTGAATGGCAGCATTACATCTCTGACATCACGCCAGGCGTGTAATCATTTCAACCGGATTAGCCAGAGTATCGTGGATTGGCGAATTCTTTTGCATTTCGCTGACCAGCGCTTCTAACTCCTCGCGACTGGCGGTCTTGCTCGTAAGGTGAACATCGACGCGAATAGATTTCGCACCTTTACGCACGTTGCTGTCCAGCCCAAGGAAGCCGTTGAGGTTGATATCGAAATTAAGATCCAGCTCGATACCGTCCAGGTCGATCCCTTTTTCAGCAGCCATCATGGTAAGGGTGGCGGTATAACAGCCAGCCAGCGCCTGCATGATGTATTCAGTCGGGCTCATGCCGGTATCGGTGCCGAGTAAACCTGCGGGTTCATCACCGATATTAGAAAATTTCCCCACACGGCTGGTATCGATAACGCCGTTCTGGATTGTGGCGCCGGTCTCTGTGCGAACGGTTAATCCGCCGCTGGAACGGGCTTTCATCTGGAAAGTCAGGTTACCCAGGCCAGGCTGGCTGCGAACTGCTTCACGGGTATTGTGGATCGCAGCTGCGTCTGCAGAAGGTTTAACGGTAGTAGACATAATGGCTCCTGTAATTTCTTGATAAAAGGTATAGCTGGTGTAATCAGTACCAACCATCTAGTTGGTAGATTAATATCGCGAACCTCTTTTGTCTACTCTTTTATAAAAAATAGGGGGAAAAGAACCCAGCAGGCTGTTTTATTTCATAATAACCATTTGATTTTTTTTTATAATCTTCCCAGCCGCTCACTCTTGCAGCAATCCAGCCTTTACCCGAAGGATAGTCTGGCGGGTGGTATTAAATTCCCGGGCAATAGCACTGATACTGATGCCAGCATTTAGGCGCTCTGTCACTGTTTGCTTTTGTTCCTCGCTCAGGATGGGGGGGCGACCGAAGCGTTTTCCAGCCGCTTTTGCCCTCGCAATACCTGAATACGTTCGCTCAAGCAGCAAATCCCGCTCAAACTCCGCTACAGCAGAAATTACCTGCATAGTCATTTTTCCGGCCGGACTGGTCAAGTCAACGCCTCCGAGTGCGAGACAATGAACGCGAATATCTAAAGCCGCCAGTTGCTCTACTGTTTTTCGGATATCCATCGCATTACGACCCAGACGGTCAAGTTTGGTGACAATCAGTACATCCCCATTTTCCATGCGATCTAGCAACCGGATAAATCCGGGGCGTTCGCTGGCAGCAACCGAGCCACTGATATGCTCCTCAATAAGTCGTTGGGATCTGATGGCAAAACCCGCCGCTTCAATTTCACGACGCTGGTTTTCTGTGGTCTGTTCCAGAGTTGAGACCCTGCAGTAGGCAAAAACACGTGACATGGGAAACTTTCCGTACGAAATGGATGTCCGAATTATAACGTGTGTCCGAAATTAATTTCACTAAGTTTCGGACATGTGCTGTAAGTGGTGTACGAAACCGACCGGTTTCGGTCAGTGTAAAGCGATAACCAAAACGAACTATATGCAGAGGAAGCATTTATGCCACGGAGACAAATACTCAGCAGTGAAGAAAAAGAGCGCTTGCTGGTTGTGCCGGATGATGACGTTCTTCTGGCGCGCATGTGTTTTTTGAGTGAACATGACCTCGCTCTTATTAATAAACACCGCAGACCTGCAAATCGCCTGGGCTTTGCTGTTTTACTCTGTTATTTGCGAGGGTCGGGGTTTCCTCCCGACAAAAATATTTCCCCTCACGACGGGGTTGTTTCCCGGCTTGCGGCTCATTTGAAACTTCAGCCTGATTTGTGGGCCGAGTATGCATCAAGAGAGGTCACCCGCTGGGAGCATCTGGCTGAACTATACCGCTATCCGGCGACGATAAGAACTGACCAGGGGCCGGAGTTCACTTGCCGTGCACTGGATCAATGGGCCTTTGAGCATGGTGTTGAGTTGCGCTTAATCCAGCCGGGCAAGCCAACGCAGAACGGATTTATTGAGAGCTTTAACTGACGATTTCGCGATGAATGTTTGAATGAGCACTGGTTCAGCGATATCGTTCATGCCAGGAAAATTATTAATGACTGGCGGCAGGATTATAACGAATGCCGCCCGCACTCCACGCTGAATTATCAGACACCGTCTGAATTTGCAGCGGGCTGGAGAAAGGGTCATTCTGAGAATGAAGATTCCGACGTTACTAACTGAGTGTTGTATCTAATCGTGGGGGCAGGTCAGCCAGGATGTCGATTGGATCGAACGACTCTGCCCTATCGGACGTACCGCATACAAATTCTGTATTTTTTGTTGACTAAGGATTATGAGTTTAACTTGCAAGTTAGACGGACACTTTTCTTCGTGTGATAGAAACGGGAAGTTTTTCCTACGAAATTAATAATAAAATAGTATTTATTCAACAAGTTACATCAAAATATTAAGTTAGACGGACACTTTTCTTTTTGGTTAAAGCCATCCTCAGGGTGAGCAATGTCCTTTTAGTCCTAATGCATTGATATTTATTATTAATTTACCCATACATCCAAGTCGGACAGACATATTTTTTTGTCTGAGCTGCAGGCATCTGTAAAAAACCTCTTAACCTTGACGGACAAATTACTTATAGAGCAATTCAAAACCGCCGCAGAAAGTGGCCCCTAGCATTTATTACGTAATTGATTCTAAATATAAATGAGTCTGCGGGTTTATCACCAGAAGTTTGACCATTACAAAAACGCAAAATAGAATAAATGTCAAACTGAGGTAACTTATGAACAAACATACCACAACAGAACTAGAGCTGAGCGCAAAAGTGACGCTGGCTGATTTTCAACTAAGTCTTCTGAAAAGGATTAATAACATCGCGGTCTCACTGATGCCTGAGTTTGAAGATAAAAACCAAGCATTGGACGCAATCACGCTGGATGATGGTTCACTGATGCAACTGCTCTGCTCCATTCAGATGGAACAAAAGACGCGTGCTTCAGAACAAGAGATGCGTAAAGTACGCCGTCGCCGCGAAAATCTGGAGGCTTTTTACAAGAGCCTCCAGGAGCTTGGTGGCACCCTTAAGGTTAACGACGTGGCCGATAAGCTGGGCATCACCCGCCAAGCAGTAAATGTCCAAGTAAAAAAGAATCAGCTCATTGCGTTTAAACAAAACACCGATTATATCTTCCCGGCCTTCCAGTTTACCGATAAAGGCCTGGTGCCCGGGTTTAAAGAAGTCATGAGCGCGTTTGATGAAGACACGCATCCAATGCTTCGTCTCGGTGTGCTGAAAACGCCGATTCAACTCAGTGAAGACGTGACAAAAACGCCGATTCAGATCATGCAGGATGGCGCAAAGCCCGACGAACTGGAGCTCGCAATACGTTCTGCGAGATTGTGCGGCAACCATACTGCCAACTAACCTGTAATGTGGGGGAATGCTCAAAATATTAGAGCATTCTCAGTGAATTATAGTCAGAATACCTTTGAAGTATACCTTTAACACTGCATGTAACCTCGCCGAATATCAGTAACAGCCTGCCCGGAAACAACAGGAATACGAGGAGATTTTACAAGCTGCCTTCTATGAGGGAAACAGTAGTAGATGAACTGTAATTTATAATTATTGGACTGATACTTAGCATGTGTCTCAAGTTAACAAGGGCGTTCATAATGATTAGCAATGAGGCAGATAATGATATGCAGAAGGAAGTTCAGGTTATGCTCTAGTACCCATTCACTAATAACTTTCCATCCATCAATTACGGTCCACAGTCCATCTTTGATAGTTTTCCGCTCATTAATCACGGTTCATAGTCCATATATAATGGATTTCT
Source organism: Leclercia adecarboxylata (assembly GCF_006874705.1). Lineage (NCBI taxonomy): Bacteria > Pseudomonadati > Pseudomonadota > Gammaproteobacteria > Enterobacterales > Enterobacteriaceae > Leclercia > Leclercia adecarboxylata. The sequence continues at coordinate 50,483 of NZ_CP035380.1, forward strand.
ACTCATTAATCACGGTCCACAGTCCATCTTTGATGGCTTTCTACTCATCAATTACGGCCCACAGTCCATCTTTGATGATTTTCTACTCATTAATCACGGTCCACAGTCCATCTTTGATGGCTTTCTACTCATCAATTACGGCCCACAGTCCATCTTTGATGATTTTCTAGTCATTAATTACGGTCCACAGTCCATCTTTGATGATTTTCTACTCATTAATCACGGTCCACAGTCCATCTTTGATGGCTTTCTACTCATCAATTACGGCCCACAGTCCATCTTTGATGATTTTCTAGTCATTAATTACGGCCCACAGTCCATCTTTGATGGCTTTCTACACATCAATCACAGTCCACAGTCCATCTTTGGTGGCTTTCTACTCATCAATTATGGTCCACAGTCCATCTTTGGTGGCTTTCCTACTCATCAACCACGGTTCACAATCCATATTTGATAATGTTATAAACCGTAAAGGAACTTCACGAATTTACGACAGCAATATTTATGGAGATACACTTTACATCATTTAACCGATGGAGTTTTTAGACGCTATGTTAAACATCCAAGTAATTGTGACAAACTGGCTCGTTAATAAAGTCTTTCTTATATCAAATCAAAGCAGGAGTGACACCTTTACTGCGGAAAAGAGTTCTACTGCTTTGTCTTAGAATATCCATTTTTCCTCCTAGCTATAAACTTCTGGGCATTCTCTTTTACCAACAGAAATTACGAAGACAATCATCTACTCGTCTATGCCTGATAGGCAAAATGATAACCTGAAAACCTGAACTTTATCTTGTAACAGTCAGGTACGCCACGAAGTTACTTCGCTTAAATTCGGGATGATTCAAGCACTTTAGCCAGTATCTTTTTTAACTGTTCACGTACTGTTGAGCCTAGCTTCGCCATTCCTTTAGTGCCCTCTCATCGTAATCAAAAAATACGCCATCAGAGTTCATCCAGAATTACACGCACAGGCTTAGGATTGCGAAGACGCTCTTTCACTATCTCACGAACTCAGCATCTTCATCACTCGAAAGTGTTTTTTTGAACGGCAAGCGTTTATTGTCAGCGATATATTCAAGCATGAGAAGAAGCGCTCAATACCATTAGGTCTTAAATTTCACATCTACCGTTTTCTCAGCCATAAGCTCGTCTACCAAACGTACCATCTCTTCCTTTTTCCTTTCCTTCAGCATTACAACCTGACAGCAAAAGTTATTCAGTGATTGCTATATACATGATTTTCTCGGTCATTTTCTCCACTGTTCTGCCATCATCATATATCGCCGAGGCGGCTTCATCACAACCGCGATAAGACTCCACAACGTCTAACAAGCATCTTCTTGTTGGAGCCTTAGTAGTCATATCAGACATCCTCACTCTTAATGTTTTTCAACTTTCTGATCTTTCTTGACAGTTCAATATTGTATTTATGGAAATACTCAAGCGAATCTCTATAAAGGCAGAATTTACTTTCATACTCAAAAATTAAGCGCCATTCCCACTCTGTACATTTTGGAAAACAATTTATCGAATACATTCCCGCTTTCAATGGCTTTACACGAATTGCGCGATGCATAGCCGGGACACCTTTTAGACGCGATGCGTAATCATCCCAGTTAATAGTCAATTTCTTTGCACTACCAATATGTCCAAGTCTTGGCGCATAGCGACCAAGTTTTTCTGAATCGTGTTTTTGTACATTACTAGTTGAAATAATCTCTTTGTTACGTTTTTTCCAGATTGTCCAGTAATTATCGATCTCATCTTTAGCTTCAGCAGCAACGCTATCAATGCTTCTGATGTTCTGCGCCCGATGTGCTTCGTACAGCTTGATTAGCAAATCTTTCATGCACTCCTCCTGTATCTCAATACTATACATGAAGTATGCCGTCTTCCACGTCGGATAGAAGAGGATTTTGGACTACACCCAGACGAGTTTTAGCTCAGCGCCGGTACCAGTTAGGTCGTGATGGGGATTAAGATTGTTAGGTGTCGAATGGTGCCATTAATAAAGTTACTTTTTTAAGTACCCTGCATATCTTCAAAAGTTTGATTAATACTTGTAACACTTTTACTTAAAAAGTCGCACATGACATATTTCTCCATGTTTAACTTTTCCTACAAAAGTTAAACATGAGCAATTCATGTATGTTTAACTTTTTGGCTAAAAGTTGAACATGAGAAACTCGTGTATGTTTAACTTTTTGACTAAAAGTTAAACATATCGCAACCTTTTATGTGGGTCTTTTACAGAAAAAGTCGAACATGGTGCATGTGAATTATGCTTGCCTTTTATCCAAAAAGTTGCACATAAGCAGTAAGCTAAATCCAGTCTGCTGTTAAATTAATACAGCCTCTGGTAAAAAAGTGTTATATGTATAAGAGTTAGTATTGACCTACGGATCTAACTAATTCATTAACAGTGTTAGAGGACAGGGACCACAGAAAAGTAAATTTAAATCTTATTTTTTGCGGTTTTCTATTATAGTTTTCATTCCATAAGTTTTGAAATCCCTTATGTAGGCAAGGTTAGAAAGAGGACGTGTATAAGATGCATTTTCATTCACAACAGATTTTATTTAAGATGTTCAATTGTTTTTTATGATGAAATGTCAATAACTCAGTTTTTCAACTTTCTAGAACCCATGTCTTTGCAAGATTACGTTAATTTAAATTCCAATGACAAAATTTCCTTTTCAGCCTGATAATATTATAGCCATACATAAACCCTCTCTCGCTCTAGTACACGACCAAGCGTTTTTTTGTATGTTGTGTAACAAAAAAACATATTGGTTCAAAGAGATTTCTCAATCTATGATTTGTGATCATAAGATCTTTCTATGATGAAAATATCTTTACCAGATTCACGTAATATGGGGGGGATGAAATGGAAATGTTCAATTGTTGCCTTGATGAATGTCAACCACAAAAATGGTGTTGTCTCGTTAGTAAACGATTGGCATCCAAATTTATTATTTTTGAGAATAGGTTATTACTTCGCCCCCCAAAATTTATCTGCTTATTCCTAGAAAACACAACACAATATTATTACTTGCACTCAAGAGTTTGAAATATCTTCTTTGAAGACAATTGAAGATTACGCGTTATTACCTCGCATAATATATCTATAGTCGATAAATCCCTACGAACCAGGTATACCTTCCATAAAATTTCCGCTTGAGGATATGAAATTTTAGCTGATCTATCCTTAGATAGCATGTGGGTAAAGATAAATGAAGCGCTGCGTTATGTCCTTAAGTTTGCAAGTCATCGGCAGGATTTTATTACTAGGTTGAGCGTCTTCATTTACGCGACTGAGGAATGAGGATAGAAAATGAAACTTAGTGAAGGTCCGAGTGTCTTGTTAGTAGCGCAACTTTCAACCTAGGTACAAGTAGCAAGCAGAAAGATGGCATGGACTCCTAATAGTAAAATATAATTTGTGTAAGTATTTTACTTAATCTAACCAGTTACTGTTAGATATCTCCATATATATCATTTCTCCGTGTTTCAGTATGGAATGCCTAGACTGTAAACTGCAATCGATACATGCTCTAAAACCATCGATAATGCATAAGCCCATTAACCGCCTGTTATGCACTTTGCTATGAGCATATTCCAGACATGCGAGGAGGGTTGCCAAGAGTCGCCTATTTATATGCGCCCTATTTTCTCACCAATTTCTTGAATAAATGACATAACGTTTTTTTGAATCGAAGTTCGATAAACTCGATTAACTATTTATTATTTAATATGTGCCAACATAAAAATCAGAATGGTAAAAGCTAATCAATCCCACAATAAGTTTAATGATGCTTATTGTAGAATCATCCTCTTCCATTTTTGCATTGCTTTTAGATAAAGCTATTGGCTTATCAAAAGCATGTTGTAATCGTACAGCTAAGAACAAGTGCTTCAAGTCTACTTATTAAAATGTACCTTTGAAAAAGTAGTCTTTCTGCGGTACGCTTCACGGGACCATTTCCCCTGAGTTTTCGCACAGCGCGCCGGACGTTTTCCGGCCGGACCGGAGCCTGACATGAGCCTGATGCCTGATGACGAACAGGAACGTAATCTTCTGGCAGCAGCGATCCCGCTGGATGAGACATTTCTGCCGGCGCTGTCCGGCAATAACGTTCCGGTAAATCCGGCCCGGGCTTACCTATTGTCCCTTAATTCCCAACGTAGCCGGCAGACCATGGCTTCGTTCCTCGGGATTGTCGCCAAAATGCTTGGTGCCGGTAGCGCTGACACCTGCAACTGGGGCAGCATTCGCCGGTATCACGTCATGGTAATCACCGAGTTACTGCGCGATACTGGCCGGGGGATGGCAACTATTAACACCTATCTGTCGGCTCTTAAGGGCGTAGCGAAGGAAGCCTGGATGCTCCGCCTGATGGACGTTGAGAGCTTCCAGCACATCCGGGCGGTACCGAACCTGCGTGGCAGCCGGCTGCCAAGCGGTCGGGCCCTGCCGCCGGAGGAGATCCGCGCGTTGTTTGCCGTGTGTGAGGCCGATCGCAGCTGCCTCGGGCCGAGGGACGCGGCGATGCTGGCGGTTATCCTGGGATGTGGCCTGCGGCGGTCCGAGGCCGTGGGCCTAGATTTACGTGACGTTGTCACGCACAATCGGGCGCTACGGGTGCTGGGGAAGGGGAACAAGGAGCGTCTGGCCTACGTCCCGGCCGGGGCCTGGCAGCGGCTGCAGATCTGGATCGATGAGGTCCGGGGCGAAACCCCGGGGCCGCTGTTCACGCGGATCCGCCGCTTCGGGGATGTGACACTGAACCGGCTCACCGACCAGGCGGTGTACCATATCCTGCAGGTGCGTCAGGGGCAGGCCGGGATCGGTAAGTGCTCGCCACATGACCTGCGCAGGACCTTCGCAACTGCCATGCTGGATAACGGTGAGGACTTAATTACGGTTAAAGATGCGATGGGTCACGCCAGCGTTACGACCACCCAACAGTACGATCGTCGCGGAGAACAGCGTCTTCGAGATGCCCGCGATAGGCTCAATCTTGTCAAATGATTTAGTCGACAGGATCAACCTTGATGCCTTCGCCATCCCTGGCTGTGACGTTTTTTACCTACTGGCAACGATCTAAAGCATCATTAAAAATGAGTGTTTAAGTTCCAGGAAATTATTGATATATATAGAAAAATATATAATAACTTTAGGGTTTATGCATGTCTATTTCTCCCCCCTCGGGATTGGTTTTAACAGTTGCCAAGTGGTTATGGGGAAAGCTAACGCAACGGTTATTAATGTCTACCTATATGCATTCTCATGAGAAATGGGCATTACGGCACCGCTTGGGAGCTCGTTGGGATGCCATTGATAATAATCTTGAGTACAGTCTTCGATTTGGCATGCTCACTGATAAAGGAGAGCCTCTGACCAGGATAGCATTTAAGACGACCAACACTCCCTTGGCGCGCATTGAACTGACGTTTGAAGCAGAAGGTTCCGGCGTCAGGTATCAGCAAATTATTTCACTCTCTGAAGTAAATGCCACCCCTCTCGTAGTGACTCTCACTAATGTACCGGCGCTAAATTTCTCGTTGATTTATGGAAATATCGCGTTCTTGGTAGAAAGTTACCACATAAGAAATTGTCGAGTCTGGTTATCCGACCTGAGCCTTTATCCCGACACGTTTCATCAGTCGCCAGACTCTGTTCACTCCGCACTGTTGCCCGCTGTCACGCAGATCCAGATGGATTTTGCGATAACCATAGACGCATCCCGATTCCAGCCAGAACTGTTTAATCTGTCCTGTCAGTCTCAGGTCTGCCTGATGGCGTTGTGAATGCGGCTGCTGAAGCCAGGCGTAAAAACCACTGGGATGAACATCCAGCACCTGAAGTGGTTTACTGAATTTGGCCACCTGAACAGAGGTGATATGCTCACCTCAGAACAACACAGGTGCCATAATGAAAAAAAGAAATTTCAGCGCAGAGTTTAAACGCGAATCCGCTCAACTGGTCGTTGACCAGAATTACACCGTGGCAGATGCAGCCAGCGCTATGGATGTCGGCCTTTCCACAATGACGCGATGGGTGAAACAATTACGTGATGAGCGGCAGGGAAAAACACCAAAAGCCTCCCCCATTACCCCGGAACAAATTGAAATCCGTGAGCTCAGGAAAAAGCTACAACGTATTGAAATGGAAAATGAAATATTAAAAAAGGCTACCGCGCTCTTGATGTCAGACTCCCTGAACAGTTCTCGATAATCGGGAAACTCAGGGCGCGTTATCCTGTGGCCACTCTCTGCCATGTGTTCGGGGTCCATCGCAGCAGCTACAAATACTGGAAAAACCGTCCTGAAAAGCCAGACGGCAGACGGGCTGTATTACGCAGCCAGGTACTTGAACTGCATGGCATCAGCCACGGCTCTGCCGGAGCAAGAAGCATCGCCACAATGGCAACCCAGAGAGGCTACCAGATGGGGCGCTGGCTTGCTGGCAGACTCATGAAAGAGCTGGGGCTGGTCAGTTGCCAGCAGCCGACTCACCGGTATAAGCGTGGCGGTCATGAGCACGTTGCTATCCCGAATCATCTTGAGCGACAGTTCGCCGTACCGTTACCATGCTGTCCCGCCCTGGACGCATGACCGAAACGGAGACGCTGAATGAGTACGCTGTCTCCCGTCTGCGCGCGCCACTTATCGCACTTTATCAGGACCCGGCGCAACGCACCATGCAGGCTGTTCATACGCTTCTGGCACATTCCGGTCTGTACCTGAAAGAGCAGCATGACTGCCTTGTTATCTGTGACGGTTACGATCAGACGCGTACGCCCGTACGCGCTGAACGTGTCTGGCCAGCCCTGACGAAAGCGGTCATGAACAGCTATGAAGGTGGGTGGCAGCCTGTTCCTCATGACATTTTCCGCCAGGTCCCTCCGGCGGAACGTTTTGCCGGCGGAGGACTGAAAGCCCGCCCGGTCAGCGATCGGGAATGGGCAAAACTGCGCACCGGTTCGGGTCCGCAGGGCGCGCTTAAACGTGAGATTTTCTCCGACAAAGAAAGCCTGTGGAGCTATGCGGTATCACACTGCCGTCAGGATTTAGAGGCGCTTATCAGCAGCGGGAAATTCACCTGGGAGCGCGGTCATGAACTGCTGGCGCGTCAGGGATTACTGTTGATGCGTGAGAAGCAGGGCCTGGTGGTTATGGACGCATATAACCACGACCAGACGCCGGTTAAAGCAAGCCATGTCCATCCTGATCTGACGCTTGTACGTGCAGAGCCGCATGCCGGTGCGTTTGTTCGTGTGCCGTCAGATATTTTTGAACGCGTTGCGCCGGTGAGCCGTTATAACCCTGAGCTTGCCGTCAGCGACCGCGATATCCCGGGCATGAAACGTGATCCTGAACTGCGTCGTCAGCGTCGCGAAGCACGCGCTGCAGCGCGCGACGATCTGAAGGCCCGCTATTCAGCCTGGCGCGCGAACTGGCAGCGTCCGGACTTACACAACCGGGAACGCTGGCAGGCGATACATGACGAGTGCAGGATGCGTAAGGCACGTATCCGCGCACAGCAACGCGATCCTCTCGTGCGGAAGCTGCATTATCACATTGCGGAGCTGCAGCGCATGCAGGCACTCATTGCGCTGAAAGAGAGTGTGAAAGCGGAACGACTGGAGCTTATCGGGCAGGGGAAATGGTATCCGCCGTCTTACCGGCAGTGGGTTGAAGTGGAAGCGCTGAAAGGTGACAGGGCTGCGATATCGCAGCTGAGGGGATGGGATTACCGGGATCGTCGTCATGATAATACGCAGTCGACGTCCAACCAGCGTTGCGTGGTGCTTTGCGAACCGGGAAGCGCACCGCTGTACTACAATATGCCAGGCCTTAAGCCTGCCTTACAGAAAAACGGCAGCATCCGGTTCAGCGATACTGATACCGGGCAGCACGTCTGTACCGATTACGGCGATCGGGTGGTGTTCAGAAACGGCAGTGATTTTGCGTCCCTTCAGCGTGAGCTAAACCGGGTATCCCCTGTGCTTTTCGCCAGGGACCCGAAGATGGGCTTTGCTCCGGAAGGGAATGACATACAGTTTAACCAGGCGCTTGCTGAGATGGTGGGCTGGTATAATGTGTACCGTGCGGGAGAAGAGGATCAGGTCCGTATCAGCCGACCGGATGTGGACAGAATGCGTGAGCAGTGCGAAGCGTTTTTCCGTAACGCAGAGGCGGAGCAGAATACACCGGCATACATCTCACATGAGCCACGTAACGACTGGAAGCCACCTTCTCCGCGTTAGCATGAGCAGGCGCACTAAACCTCTTTACGCAAGCCATTCATCATGGTTGACACTAACTTATATTAGCGTAATATTATTTTTGAGCGGGAAGCCAACTGCATTAGGGTGCAATAGTTGGTGGATGAACCCCATAGAAGCCCTAACTTCTGTGCCTGGGTGAGACCTCAGCACCTTTAGTCTGAAGGTGTTTAATATAAAAAGACAACATTATTAGCCGCAGTGTTCATCATTGCGGCTTTTTGTTATCTGCAATACAGCAACTTCCCTCTGCGGTGTTTGTTCAGCCCCTTTGCTTCTGTGTGCATAAAGTTCCAGAGAACCTTTCCATCCCAGGGTGCAACAACTACCAGCATTTGCTGCCTCTGCTTGTATGTGCCGATAAAGATATAACGCACCATTTCATCGTCATACATTGTTTCCCATATCTCGTAGGGATGCTCAAGTGTGTCGAGTGCCAGCTTTACGTAACGTTCACGTGCGTCTACGCGCTTCTCCACAATGTGGGCAAGCTTATCGCGTACAATACACATGTTTCCTATATGCGTTGCCTTAATAACTGCAGACATTTCTGGCGAGCTGAAACCCATATGTGCTTCCAGGAACGCCAGGGCTTCTTCAGCTGTACTCCCTGCGACGATCTCTTCTGGTTGATCACGACGTTCTTCAGCTTCAAGGTTCCTGAGGTCTTTCAGGTCCAAATCTTTAAAGGTTGGTAATCCATTGAGAGCTTTAGCCATTCTTATTGTTAAATCCGCCATTTATACGCAGATGAGCAGGATATCATTACACTTCCCGGGTCGCCAGAACAGGCAGACCGAATAACACCGAAGGCAAGGCAGAAGCAGGCATAAGATAATTAAAGAAAAAAGGCCGCGCAAGCGGCCTTTTTTTATCAACGAGAAAGATTCGGCCACTTAACTGAGGCGGAGCCCTGCTGGGTTCGAATAATTGTTGTTTGAGCGATGTCCTGGCCGCTATCTCCGGAAGGCTAATATTACGCAGAATTGCATCTGTAGGTATCATCGCTTCCGGTGCGGCTGTTTCATCAGTCTCAGGTTTGTTGAGCGTGATATAGCGTAAGGTAAGTTCTGCCATGGTTGTGGTTTTGATAACTTCCAGTGCTTCCTCCCACAGACTTTTTTCACGCCCGCGGCGGTCCATGTCATATTCTGTCATCAGGTTGTGCGCTTCCTGGCGGTTGGCCAGCCGCCAGGAAGGTGGCGATCGCTTTCCACGGCTCTCCTCTTGACTTCTTTTTGCGGCGGGATGGTTTTCCGGACGGGGCAGGATTAGGCGAATGGCCTCGGCCTCCGTCCGGGCAACGGCCACGATCCCAACTCCTTCAATAAACCCTTTGGTCGTGTTTGCACTGTGCAGGGGGTAAAAGGGGGCCGCTTGGAAAACGGAAAATATCCTACGTTAAGCCTATTTTTTGAGCTGGCATGACGGGCAGCTATGAGCGAAGTATAGTCATTCGCCCTATCTCTTTTGTCGCACTTTCAACAAGGGGGTCGCTTGGAAAGCGGAACGAGGTCAGTCTCCGCCCGGACTGCTCAGCTCTTTAAACAGCAAAAGAGAGGCATCTTATGAGAAGGGATTGTTCAGTATGTCAGGGCAGACTGCTTTTTCATCCGCAGGTACTGAGGGTAAATGCTCAATTCCGGTACGATTCTTACTCTATAGCCAGACAGAATTCAGCATTGTGCTGAACCCGAATCTTTTTTTACTCTGACAGGCCTGTTCATCAGAACCCTGAAAAAACAATTTTCCCGTTCACATTTTTATTTTCCATGTCCTCATGAGCCCGGCGAAGTGCTTTTGTAGTGGTCATTCAATCCTTGTAACATCAGGATGATCCTGGTGTCAGTGAAAATACGAAATCAACACGTTGGTATCATTACCGAAAAAAGGGTAATGACTCCAACTTATTGATAGTGTTTTATGTTCAGATAATGCCCGATGACTTTGTCATGCAGCTCCACCGATTTTGAGAGCGACAGCGACTTCCGTCCCAGCCGTGCCAGGTGCTGCCTCAGATTCAGGTTATGCCGCTCAATTCGCTGCGTATATCGCTTGCTGATTACGTGCAGCTTTCCCTTCAGGCGGGATTCATACAGCGGCCAGCCATCCGTCATCCATATCACCACGTCAAAGGGTGACAGCAGGCTCATAAGGGATCGTCTCAGAAAACGGAAAATAAAGCACGTTAAGCCGGTGGCAGTGGTCGCAACGGTCTGAACTTGCCTGCGCCGACCTTGGTGCTGCTGCGCCAGAGGTAATCGCCGGTCAGATTGATGTGTTCCCACCCCAGCGGTGACAGGTATTGAAACAGCGTCTCGTCTACCGGTTTGCCGTGCCCGTTCAAAGCATTGGTTGCCCGTTCCAGATAGGCCGTGTTCCAAAGCACGATGGCCGCCGTTACCAGATTGAGGCCGCTGGCCCGGTAGCGTTGTTGCTCAAAACTGCGGTCGCGGATTTCGCCCAGTCGGTTGAAGAACACCGCCCTGGCCAGCGCGTTGCGCGCCTCGCCTTTGTTGAGTCCGGCCTGCACGCGGCGGCGCAGCTCCACGCTTTGCAGCCAATCCAGTATGAACAACGTGCGCTCAATGCGCCCCAGCTCGCGCAGTGCAACGGCCAGTCCGTTCTGACGCGGATAGCTGCCGAGCTTGCGCAACATCAGCGAGGCCGTCACCGTACCCTGCTTGATCGAAGTGGCGAACCGCAAGATTTCATCCCAATGGGCGCGTATCTGCTTGATGTTCAGCCGGTCGCTGCTAATCATCGGCTTGAGCGCGTCATAGGCGGCATCGCCCTTTGGGATGAATAGCTTGGTGTCGCCCAGGTCTCGGATACGTGGCGCGAATCGGAAGCCCAGTAGGTGCATCAGGCCGAAGACATGATCGGTAAGGCGATCAATGACAAGGTGCGGATGTATGGCCGCATCGGCCAAGCCTTGCTGGAAGCCAAACAGAGCGGCGGCGATCCGTTCGCCGCCATCGAGGCCGTAATGCCGTGGGATACCTTCGCCGCCAGCGTCACGGAGGCGCAAAAGCTCGCGCAGCCGGAGAGCTTCGACTTTCTGCATCGCATCGGTGAAAGCTACGCCACGTTGCGCCGCTACGCGCCGCAGTTCCTGGACGTACTTAAGTTACGGGCGGCACCAGCCGCCAAGGGCGTACTCGATGCCATCGAGGTGCTTCGCGGCATGAACAGCGACAACGCCCGCAAGGTGCCCGCCGACGCGCCGACCGCATTCATCAAGCCACGCTGGGCGAAACTGGTGCTCACGGACGATGGCATTGACCGGCGCTACTACGAGCTGTGCGCCCTGTCAGAGCTAAAGAACGCGCTGCGATCAGGCGATGTCTGGGTGCAGGGTTCGCGCCAGTTCAAGGACTTTGATGAGTACCTGGTGCCGGCCGAGAAGTTCGCTACTCTGAAGCTGGCCAACGAATTGTCGCTGGCAGTGGCCACCGATTGCGATCAGTATTTGCACGACCGACTGGCATTGCTGGAACAGCAGCTTGCCACCGTCAACCGCATGGCGGCGGCCAATGATCTGCCGGATGCCATCATTACCGAGTCCGGCCTGAAGATCACGCCGCTGGACGCGGCGGTGCCGGAGACCGCACAAGCCCTAATCGACCAGTCGGCGATGCTGCTGCCACACGTCAAGATTACCGAACTGCTGATGGAAGTTGATGAGTGGACAGGCTTCACCCGGCATTTCACGCATCTGAAGACCGGCGACACGGCCAAGGACAAAACCTTGCTGCTGACGACGATCCTGGCTGATGGCATCAATCTCGGGCTAACCAAGATGGCCGAGTCCTGCCCAGGCACGACTTACGCCAAGCTGTCGTGGCTGCAAGCCTGGCACATCCGGGATGAAACGTACTCAACGGCGCTGGCCGAACTGGTCAACGCGCAGTTCCGGCAATCCTTTGCCGGAAACTGGGGCGATGGCACCACGTCATCGTCGGATGGCCAAAATTTCAGAACCGGCAGCAAAGCGGAGAGCACCGGGCATATCAACCCGAAGTATGGAAGCAGTCCAGGCCGGACGTTTTATACCCATATCTCCGACCAGTACGCGCCCTTCAGCACCAAGGTAGTCAACGTCGGCGTGCGTGATTCAACCTATGTGCTCGATGGCCTGCTGTACCACGAGTCGGACTTGCGGATCGAGGAGCACTACACCGACACAGCGGGCTTTGCCGGAAGCCTGAAACTGCTGCTGATGCTTGTTCTTGGCGGCGTTGAATAGTTTGCCAATGATGCGGTCGTGCAGGTCGATGATTTCGTCGGTGACGGTGGCCATACCTTCAATGGCCAGCGAAACCAGAGTGGCATAGCGTCGTTGCATCTCGAACTTTGCCAGATCGGCAGGCGTCATCTGCCCACCCTCACGGGCGATCTTGAGCAGGCGGTTCTGGTGAACTTGTCGCTCGATGCCTGCGGGAAGGTCAAGCGCCTGCCAAGCCTTGAGGCGCTCGATGTGTTCAAGCATATGCCGAGAGTTCGGCTTGACGGGCGACTGGCGCAGCCATGCCAGCCACGTCAATTTGCTGCCGTCCTTGCGCTTGAGAAGTTCGTCCAGGCGCTGACGGTGGAGCGATAACAAAGAATCGGTCAACGCCGCGTAAATACGCCGGTTGGCACGGGTGATGGCCTCGGCGCTCGCGCGCTCGATGGCATTCATGGCGGGCAGGATGATGCTCTGCCGCCGCAGGTTTTCGACAAGGGTGCTGGCCAGCACAATCCCTTTATCGGTCTGCAAGGCCAGCTCGGTCAATGTATGCACGGCTGCCGGTAGTGACTCATGGTGAAGGGCTTGAACCCGAACACCGTTTGCAGCTCGACCAAGTGCTCCCGCCGCGTCTGCTCGCGCTGGCCGTAATCGTTCCAACTTTCCACCGGCACCTTGAGTTGTGCGGCCACCATGCGCAACAGGGGCGGAAACGGAGGCTCATCGATGCCCAAGAAGATGCCAGGGAATCGCAAGTAGCAAAGCTGCACGGCGAAGCCCAATCGATTCGCAGCGCCGCGACGCTGGCGGATCACCGATAGGTCGGTTTCGTTGAACGTGTAGTGCCGTATCAGTTCGTCTTTGGCATCTGGTAGTGCCAGCAGGCTTTCGCGCTCGGTGGCGGACAGGATTGAGCGGCGCGGCATGATCAGTCTTCCCGCAGGTACTGGTACAAGGTTTCGCGACTGATGCCGAAGTCACGGGCCACCAAGGTTTTTTGATCGCCTGCCGCGACTCGCTGTTTCAACTTGGCAATTTGTTCGCTGTTCAGCGATTTCTTTCGTCCCCGGTAGGCACCGCGCTGCTTGGCCAGCACGATTCCCTCGCGCTGGCGTTCGCGGATCAGTGCGCGCTCGAACTCCGCAAAAGCCCCCATGACCGACAGCATCAAATTGGCCATCGGTGAGTCATCGCCGGTGAACGCCAGCCCTTCTTTGACAAACTCCATCCGCACGCCCCGTTGTGTCAGCCCCTGAACGATGCGGCGCAGGTCATCGAGATTGCGTGCCAACCTGTCCATGCTGTGCACCACCACGGTGTCGCCCTCGCGCACAAAGGCCAGCAGCCTTTCAAGTTCGGGACGTTGCGTGTCCTTGCCGGAAGCCTTATCGGTGAATACCTTACCGACTTCGATTTGCTCCAGTTGCCGATCAGGGTTCTGGTCGAAGCTGCTGACGCGGATATAGCCAATGCGTTGACCTTGCAAGGTGCCTCCAAAGGTAAAAGTGTCAGGATGAAATCCATTACCCTTGGCGGCTTGTGTCAATAAATACAAACTACAACTCTATTCTGACGTGCTTTGCGCCAAGCATCTGACATCAGGTTAGGGTATAGCTTAACCGGACACCTCGGCCTCTGTGCCTTTACTGCTTTTCGGTACAACCGTCAAGAACAGGCAGAGCGCTCCGATAGTTATCGCCACATCAGCGAGGTTGAAGGCGGGCCAGTGCGCAAGTCGCCAATGGAAGTCAAGGAAATCAACAACCTGTCCACGCAGCACACGATCCGCGACATTGCCCAGCGCACCGCCGAGGATCAGGCTGTATCCCATCGCTTCGAGACGGGGCAATTGCTGGCACAGCATGCGTCCCAGCCAAGCAGAAACGACCAGGCCCAGCGTGATGAAAAAGTAACGTTGCCAGCCGCCAGCGTTCGCCAGAAAGCTGAATGCCGCGCCGGGATTCAGGACATGGACGAAGTTGAAGAAGGGCGTGACTTCGACCTGTTCACCGTAGGCAAACGTGCGGGTGATGGCGAACTTTGCGAGCTGATCGGTCATGACAGCACTGGCGGCCACTGCGAACCAGACCCAAGTCGATGTGCGGCGAGCCGATTGCCACACAGGGACGGCCAGCGGCATCAGCCACCCGGCGAGCGCCGTGCAACTCAATCCAAGTACCCACCCCGCCAGCACATCGGCAGGAAAGTGCATTCCGGCTGCGATGCGTGACCAACCGACCAATGCGGCGTACAACACCAAGCCGATGCGGCCACGACGGCCTATCAAAGGCCAGAGCGCGCCGACCACCAGCGCGGCATAGGTGGCATGCCCGCTGGGCAGGCTGTAGTGTCGTTCGATGCCCCCGATAACGCGCACCATGTCGCCAAAAACGGCAGGCGGGCGTGGAAAGTCGATCCATAGCTTCAAGATGGTGGCGACGAGAAATGCCAACGCAAAGGCCACGCTAAAGACTCTGAGTCTGTACCGGATGGCATCGGCCCGCGTTGGGTCAGGTGCCGACTTTGACCATCCCCACATCGCCAAGAGCATCAGTGGTGCAGTCCAGTAGTTGCCTATCACAAGGTTGAAGAACGATGCCAGCGGTTCCAGCGCTGCAGGTGTGCTCATGTTGATGGCTTGGAACAACGCGATGTTCAGACCACCCCAGTCGTAGAGAAAGAATTTCCAGCTCATTTGCGCAACAGCCTCAAGCCATTGCCAACGACGAGCAAGCTGGCCCCCATATCAGCAAACACCGCCATCCACATGGTCGCTTGACCCGTGAAGGTCAGCACCAGAAATACTGCCTTGATGCCAAGGGCCAGCACAATGTTTTGCATCAGCACCTGCGCCGTCGCACGCGACAGGCGCACGAAGGTCGGAATCTTGCGCAGGTTGTCGTCCATCAGGGCCACGTCGGCGGTCTCGATTGCGGTATCTGTGCCAGCCGCTCCCATTGCAAAGCCGATGTCCGCACGCGCCAAGGCCGGGGCATCGTTGATGCCATCACCGACCATGCCAACCTTGCCGCTTCGGGCCAGTTGCTCCACTTCGCGCAATTTGTCATCTGGGAGTAGGTTGCCTTGCGCACGGTCGATTCCGGCTTGTGCGGCAATGGCCTGTGCCGTATGGGGGTTGTCGCCGGTCAGCATCATGGTGTTGATGCCCAGTGCGTGCAGCTCGGCGATGGCGGTCCTGCTGCTGTCCTTGATGGTGTCCGCTACGGCGAATAAGGCATGTACCGCCTTTGCGCCTACCAACATCACGACGGTCTTGCCAGCGGTTTCCAGCGCAGCGATGCGCTGCTCCAGCTCTGGTGTGCACTGCCCCAGCTCTTCGAGCATCCGGTGGTTGCCCAGATGGTAGGTCGCACCGTTGATTTGGCCTTGCACACCCCGACCGGGCAGCGCGTTGAATTCGGCCACGTCGAGCAAGGCAACCCCGTCCGTCTGCGCGGCCTGTGCCACCGCCTTGGATACAGGATGGTCCGAGCGGGCCGCCAGACTGGCAGCGATGCTGCGGCTGTCCGAGGCGAGTGCATTGCCCCATGTGACAAAGTCGGTCTGTGCGGGCTTGCCGTGCGTGATCGTGCCGGTCTTGTCCAGAGCCAGCCAGCGCAGCTTGCGGCCTTCTTCCAGATAGACGCCACCTTTGATGAGAATGCCGTGGCGGGCGGCGGCGGCCAGGCCGCTGACGATGCTGACCGGTGTAGAGATCACCAGTGCGCACGGGCAGGCGACCACCAGCAGAACCAATGCACGGTAGATCCAGTCGAGCCATGCCGCACCCATGAACAGCGGCGGCAACAACGCGACGGCGATGGCAACGCCGAATACAACGGGGGTGTACCAGCGGGCGAACTGATCGACAAAACGCTGAGTCGGCGCACGACTACCTTGCGCAGCCTCTACCGCGTGAATGATCCGGGCCAAAGTGGAGTTGTTGGCCAAGGCGGTGACGCGGTACTCGAACGAGCCGGATTCGTTGATCGTGCCAGCGAACACCGAATCACCGGGGGATTTTTCGACCGGGAGGCTTTCACCCGTGATCGGGGCTTGGTTGACGGCAGAGCGGCCTTCCAGCACCTCACCATCAAGGGCGATGCGCTCACCTGGTTTGACCCGGACGCGGGCGCCGATGGTGATTTGCTTGGCGCCCACCTCGCGCCATGTGCCGTCAGCCTGCTGTACCGTGGCCTGTTCCGGGGTCAGGTCGAGCAGGCCACGGATAGCGTTACGAGCGCGATCCAGCGATTTGGCTTCGATTACCTCGGCCAGCGCGAACAGTACCATCACCATTGCCGCTTCGGGCCAGTGGCCGATCAACATGGCACCCGTGACCGCAATCGACATGAGGGCGTTCATGTTGAGATTACGGTTCTTGAGCGCAATCCACCCCTTCTTGTAGGTGGAGAGGCCACCCGTGAAGACCGCGACAAGCGCCAGAACGACAACCGACCAGTGATTGCCGTTGTGGAGCCAGTAGACCGCCTCGGCCGCCGATGCAGTGACCAAGGAGATGCCCAGCGGCCACCAGTTGGTCGGCGTGGTCACAGGGGCGGCGGATGGAGATGCGACCTCTGCCGTGTCCACGACCTGCGCCTCGAATCCAAGCGCTTGCAGTGCCACGAGCACGTCTGGCAGAACCTGGTTCGCATGGCGTACCGACAGCGTGCGCTGCATCAGGTTGAAATCGAGATCAGCAACACCGGCCACGGTGCCGAGCTTGTTGCGGATCAACGTCTCTTCGGTCGGGCAATCCATCTTGGCAATGGACAGCCTGGTCGTCTGCTCGGCCGACGCCTGATCCATGCGCACAGCTTGCATGCCGATGGCCTTCAGCGCCTGCTCGACGGGAGACAACGAAGGCAATTCGTGTCGCACGGCCAAGGTACGTTGCATCAGGTTGAATTCAAGACCCGCCACCCCCGCCAGACCGGCCAGTTTGCTTCGGATCAGCGCCTCTTCGGTCGGGCAATCCATGTTCTCGATGCGGTACACCGCTTGAGCCGATCCGGTTGCCAGCGGGGCCGGTGCCGTGGGTTGGATGATCGGCTCAGTCGTGCAGCCACACCCCTTTGAAGCGCATTCGCTCATGAGTAACTCCTGAAAATCTTCTATTCAGCCTCCATTAAAATCTCTATAGTCACTATAGAGTCAAGTGATAATTGGAGATTGATGCATGGAAATCAGAATTGGCGACCTCGCCAAGCGCTCTGGGTGCGAGGTCGTGACCATCCGCTACTACGAGAAGGAAGGGCTACTGCCGAAGCCAGCGCGAAGCGGTGGCAACTTCCGGCTGTACGGTGAGGCGCACATTGAGCGCTTGCAATTCATCCGTCATTGCCGTTCGCTCGACATGACGTTGAGCGAGATTCGCGCATTGCTGGGTCTGCGAGACAACCCGATGCAGGACTGTGGGGAGGTCAACACGCTGCTGGAGGCCCATATTCAACAGGTGGAAATGCGTGTGTCCGCGCTGTTGCAGTTAAAACGGCACTTGGTTGATTTGCGCGAGAAGTGTTCTGGCTCTCGATCTGTAGAGGCGTGCGGCATTTTGCAAGGGTTGGGCAATTGCAATTGCCATGGTGAAAGTGCCACGAACAGTCAAACATCTGGGTAAGTAAGGGCTTAGCGTGCTTTATTTTCCGTTTTCTGAGGCGACCCCTATCTTGCCTTACCATCCTCGTTTTCAAAGGCGACAAACTCTTTAAAACAACCTTCATGCCGCATATGCAAACGTTCACAGAGTTTTTGAGAGGCCAGATTGTAAACTTCTACCCAGGCATACAAACGCCTGGCATCTTTTACTTTAAATAAATAATCAAATAGTGCAGCAACTGACTCGCTCGCATATCCCTGACGTTCATAACGTTGATTAAAATGCCAGCCCACTGACCATGTATTGCTGTCTGGCTCGTCGCTATTGTCCGCAAAAAAATGTCCGATTAACGTATCAGTTTCTTTTAGACAAACGGCAAACTGCGCTGGGTCCGTGGCTCGTTTAGCCACGTCGCTCTCCGCCTCGGCTAGCGAATGTAACTTTTCATCATTAAAGCAAGGAGCACGTGGTGAAGAGAGGTAATCGAAAAGTGCTGCCGCATCCTCTGCCTTAAAAGGGCGAATGATTAACCTTTGAGTGACAATGATGTTCATAATGTCCTTGATAATGTTATGCCAGCCAGTTCAGCAAGAAACCTGCTTTAAACTGGCCGGGACACAGGGCAGAGATTAGCCGTTCCGGCTATTCCCAGGTCTGCCTTTTCGCATGCCAGTAAATCGGGTGATCGCCACGAAAAATACCGGAACAAAGAAAATGGCCAGTAGCGTTCCGCTAATCATCCCGCCGAATACACCGGTGCCAATCGCATGCTGCGTGCTGTCGCTGGCTCCACTGGCGAGCATCAGCGGAACAACACCTAATGTGAAAGCCAGAGAAGTCATGAGTATTGGCCGCAAGCGCTGCTTTGCTGCCATCAATGTCGC
Organism: Leclercia adecarboxylata; assembly: GCF_006874705.1. Classification (NCBI taxonomy): domain Bacteria; kingdom Pseudomonadati; phylum Pseudomonadota; class Gammaproteobacteria; order Enterobacterales; family Enterobacteriaceae; genus Leclercia; species Leclercia adecarboxylata. The sequence goes on from NZ_CP035380.1 coordinate 69,497, forward strand.
ATCAATAAGGCTCTTTCCTTCATTCATCAATTGTCTCGCGAACTCGATAATCAAAATCGCATTCTTGGCGGAAAGTCCAATCAGGGTTATCAGGCCCACTTTGAAAAAGACGTCATTCGTCATATTCGTAACGGATACGGCGAGCACAGCGCCAAGCAGCCCCAGAGGAACAACGAGTATGACCGCGAAGGGAACGGACCAGCTTTCGTAAAGCGCAGCCAGCACCATGAATACCACCAGTACCGAGAGCACAATAAGACCCGGAAGCTGTGATGCGGACTCCCTTTCCTGTAACGAACTTCCCGCCCACTCACCGGCGAACCCCGGTGGTAAGTGCTTAGCCAGCTTGTCCATTGCCGCCATTGCGGTACCCGACGATTTTCCCTGTGCGGCACTCCCGGTAATGCGTATGGCAGGATACCGGTAAAATCTTTATCAATACTCTGCACCACGCCCTTGACCTCAACCTTTCGGCCACCAATCTTGTCATCCGCTGCAACTTCGTTTTCATCGTAGAATGCGGTTAAAGCTTTAGCCGTAGTTCTTTAAACACTACCATCAGAGTCATCACTACCGGCGTTAGCCTTAACGGATTGCTTCGGACCATTTAAGGCTGCGGTAAACTAAGAAATGACGCTCTTATTTCTGTATAACTGACGAACTCAGTGCAGGAATGAGGTTCGGTTTTGTCTTTAGCGACAACTTTACCTTTTTCATGAATCATCATGCCTGCATCCGTACCGAGGATAATGGTGTCATGAATAATTGAATATGCAGGGGTTCCTTTCTCCATGCCCTGTGTGGCTTGCGCTAATACTCCTTTGGTTGATTGTTCACTCGGTTCTTTGGCGTTGATTTCACCTTTTATCGCCAGCTCACAGGTTGTAATGAATCGCGTTCGGATATAGGCTGCGGCGGAGTTATTATAGTGCTGCAGATTCCAGGTGCTACGGGATGCTTGTTGGCCAGCAATCACAGAAAAAGAGAAAACGATGAAGGACAGCGCTAACGTTTTTTTCATTTCCATTCTAGAGAAAAATAAAAATAAAAATAAAAACAAAAACAGGCGGCTTAAGAGGCGAGTTAACTCACGGTGGCTTTGGCGTTTATTGGATGCGGGTTTAAAGGTTCATTACTCGGTCAGACTTTGCCGTCGCACCAGAGAGTAGAATATGCTCCCTTGTATTCAGGTCGATACCGATAATTGACGGTGAAAATTCTCCCGTTGTGTCGTACTGAAGACCATAGTATCGGTTCGGTGTATCAGTTTCACTATCAACTCGTGATTTTACGTTGATAAACACTACGTGGATAGAAGGCAGATCCTTTTCACTTGCTGCTATTCTGATAGCTTCTATATGGGCGATATTCCGTTTAAACGTATCCTGTAACTTAAGCCGCCGTTTATCCGGAAATTTAGCCCATATTGAGTCGTTAATATCACCTTTAAGCGTCCCAGCGTAGTTTCTTTTTTCTAATAAATAAATGCCGTGGGCATAAATAGCACATGAAAAACATGAGTGGTTTGCCTGCTTTTATGGGTAATGTCAGGTCACGTAGCAGAATGACACTATCTCCCTTCAGTAAGGTACTAGGTATTTGACTTTTTTGCAACCGTCTAATTGTTGGATATCAAGGTCAGAATACAAAGAATATTAGCTGTCGGCAGGAAAATGACAGTGACGCCAGCGATGTTGGCTATTTCGAAATCCATTTATCATCCCAGATGGTGGATGCTTGTGGATTACAATCTACTGCCCAGTTTTTCTGCATCTTATTTTAGCACATCTGTAGCTGAAATTACAGACTTGTTATACGCCTTTCAGGTTATACGCCTTTCAGAGCGCCCGGTAATTGCAGATCTCTCTACCTTCAGCGGCTATGTTACCAAGGCTTCTGAATTTCTCATCCTGATGTGCTTCGTAGCGCCTGATTTACAAGTTTCTCATGTTCTCCTCCTGTATCCGAATAGTCTACACAAAGGATTTAATCCACTATACCAGACAGGGGAAGATTTTAGACAACACCCATACGTGTTTTGCCAGAATGCACAAAATAGTTTTAAGGTGTTTAAGCGCAGCGCCGATGCTTGATAGGCAGTGATAGGGATTGAGAATGTGGAATGGACGAATAATGGCATGAAAAAAAGTTACTTTTTACGTACCCTGTATATCCGTGAAAGTTTGATTAATACTTGTAACACTTTTACTCAAAAAGTTGAACACGGTCGATTTTTCCATGTTTAACTTTTTATAAAAAAGTTGAACATAAGAATCCACTCCATGTTTAACTTTTTATAAAAAAGATGAACATAAGATTTCACTCCATGTTTAACTTTTTATAAAAAAGTTGAACATCAGAGTTCACTCCATGTTTAACTTATTCATGAAAAGTTAAACATAAGGCAGCATTACCATGTGCGACTTTTATCGAAGAAGTTGCACATAAGCAGTAGACTGAGTACAGGATTTTGTTAAGTGAAGACCACTTCTGGTAAAAAAGTGTTACATGCATTAGCATTGTTCATAATCAGCTGATCTGACTAATTGACTAAAAGTGTTACAGGACAGGGGGTTCAGAAAAGTTAATTTAAACCTGATCTTCTGAGGCTTCAGATTATGTTTTTTCTCTTAAGGGGGGCAGATTTTTACTGCCTTGCATTTACAAGGCCTAAAGGAGGGGATGTACAAGATGCTTGCTGATACACAAGACGCCTTATCCCACTCCCCTCCCGGGTTTTACAGTGTGAAATGCCTATAATTCGGGATTTCATCACCTGACAGAATCCCTGCATTGCTAGGTTTAGTTGATTAAAAATGTCCATATCTCAGTACTGATATTGTTTCAACTTATTGGTGAATGTGAGTTTTTTCTTAAAGGGTAGCGTATTACCGCCAAAAATATGTGTTATTATCTGGCGTTAATTCTAAGTTTATTTTTAAGTGAGTTCACATGTCTGAAGTGCTCAAATCATTAAACAATATCCGTACTCTTCGCGCTCAGGGCCGTGAGCTTCCTTTAGAAATTCTCGAAAAAATCCTTGAAAAGTTAGAAGTAGTTGTCTCTGAACGTCGTGAGGAAGAATCATCCAAAGCAGCTTCCCTGCAAGCTCGTCAGGAAAAATTTGAAGCCCTGCGTAAATTAATGGAAGAAGATGGTATTAACCCTGAAGAGCTAATGGGCGCATTCTCTTCAAAATCTTCCTCACCGAAGAAATTCCGTGAGCCTCGCCCTACCAAATATACATTTACTGATGAAAATGGTGAGACCAAAACATGGACGGGTCAGGGACGCACTCCTAAAGATCTAACTGAGCAACTTTCAGCAGGTAAAACTCTGGATGATTTCTGATCTAAGTCAGATTTAATGAAAGTGTACGCAATATTCAACCCATTAAAAGTGGCCGTAATCTGGCCTTTTTTGATACTGTCTTTTTATGAGTTTAATATTTCCTATTTATGATAAAGGTTATTGGTTGTTTGAAGGCCTCAAGATTTTCGGTTATTTTTTTAGCATTCATTTAACTATTAAATTTCCCTCACAATGTTATGCTTAAATGAAATTACTATATTATGACGGATGGCCGTTATTTGCATTGGATTCGATGCATAACAATACATGCAATAAAAACCTTTTAAAATTAAGCTTTAATCCATCCTGTTTTTTGGAACAGGAGGTTGCATTTCTCTGTGCTATATAGGTTAGGCAGATATTATGGGGCGCGCCATCTGTTTGTTGATTCGACTTAATGGTATGTGAACTAAGTGGTGACTTATACTACAAATATGTTGCGGATATACAGCCCAGTGAAGTTATAGTTCGGCCATGTTTAAATACAAAATTCGCTTTGCGCTATAGCAGATAAGAATCTGGTCTATAACACATCATGTTTACCATTAAGACGGGATGCTGACGCCCAGCTTATGTATTTTCGAACGGTATGACTTTAGGCTCATCCATCGATGGTAATACCAGGAATGCGAATCTCGTTAATAAAATCCGGATCTATTTCCTCCCACAATTGGCCAACATGGACCGCTACTGGATTTTCCATGGCGCTTACCTTTATCCTTAATTAGCTTAATTTTCTCAAGTGACCCACCCGTTCGGATTGAAAGGATTTCATCCTTAACACCTTAATCTTTGAGCTCACATATGATAGGACGGTATTTGAGTGGTACAGGTTTTGCCTTTATCACAGTGATTCCTTATCAGTCATCCATTGCTAACGGTCGAGGTCCGCATGAAGACGAGACTTCCGGCGCTGTAAATCAGCTCTCTGCGCTCAGGAAAAGACATAGCCGCTATGTAGGGGAAAGCGCCATTGTTCACATATTGTAAACGGGTATGGGCGGTGCTATCATGTTCACATAATGTAAACGGATGGAACGACCGCAAGATGCACGTAATTTCAAAAGAGCCTTTTGAGGAAGCGGCAAAGCAATATCCCAACGATTCGTTAGCCGTTCGGGCGCTGTACCGCTTAGTCCGCGAGACGGACTTTTCTTCTCCAGCTGAGATGCGAACGCTGATACCGAGCCTGGACAATTTTAAGTATCGTAATAAGTGGTGGGTGTTGGATGTAGGGGGCAACAACTTGAGGGTTATCGCCTATATCAATTTCGTGAATAAACGCTTCTATGTGAAGCACATCGCCACCCACGCTGATTACGACAAGTTGACCCGCTATTACAGGGAGAACAAAGAATGATTACCGACACTGCAAAAGCCATTGAAGCAACCAAACAACTCGTAGCTGCTGTTCCCTTCCTGGGGGGCAGTTCGTCCGAGAGCGATTACCGCGAAGCGATAGAGTTGGTGGACTATCTGATCGAAAACGACGACGAGAACCCGCTTATTGACTTCCTGGCGAGTAAAATTGCTGACTATGAGGATAACAGCCCTCGTTTCGCTGAATTCAACAAGGCTATCGCTGAAATGCCAGTCGGCGTTGCCCTTCTGCGCACCCTGATTGACCAGTACAGGCTGTCTTATTCTGACCTTAAGGAGGAGATCGGCTCTAAATCGCTGGTTAGCCAGATTCTCTCTGGTCAGCGGTCACTGACAATCATGCACATTAAGGCGCTGTCTGCTCGTTTTGGTGTCAAACCAGAGTGGTTCCTTTGACTGTCACGTAGTCCATAAACATTTTCTCTGCTGCTCTGGTGATTTTCCTGCAATCGCCAGAGCGTCAATAAACGGCTGCTTTTCCAACGCGAACTGATCAGCCAACTGCTCCAGTCCCTTGTTTTTCTCTTCCTCTTTCTGTAACGCTGCCTCTTTCTTGGCGGCATGAATCGCCACGGATAATCTAGACACTTCCTAGCCGTTGATAATACTGGTTTTCATATTCTGTCGGTGACATCTGATCGCTGGAACCATGCCGACGCTTACTGTTATAAAACATTTCGATGTAATCAAAAATATCACTGCGGGCTTCTTCCCGCGTTCCGTAGCTCTTTTTCTTTATCCGTTCGCGTTTCAACAACTGGAAAAAGCTTTCTGCAACCGCATTATCATGGCAGTTACCGTGACGGCTCATGCTGCCCTCCAGGCCGTGTGATTTCAGGAACGACTGCCACTCATGGCTTGTGTACTGACTGCCCTGATCCGAATGAACCAGCACCTGTTTTTGGGGATTACGGCGCCATACAGCCATCAGCAGTGCGTTCAGGACAATGTCCTTTGTCATCCGGGATTGCATGGACCAGCCGATAATTTTGCGTGAGAACAGATCAACAACCACGGCAAGATACAGCCAGCCTTCGTGGGTCCTGATGTAGGTTATGTCCGTTACCCAACGCTTATCCGGAGCATCCGGATTGAACTGTCGCTGGAGCCTGTTGGGCGACACGATACTGGCCTCGCCTTTACGTGCCCGCGGGCTCCGGTATCCGACCTGAGCCTTTATCCCGACACGTTTCATCAGTCGCCAGACTCTGTTCACTCCGCACTGTTGCCCGCTGTCACGCAGATCCAGATGGATTTTGCGATAACCATAGACGCATCCCGATTCCAGCCAGAACTGTTTAATCTGTCCTGTCAGTCTCAGGTCTGCCTGATGGCGTTGTGAATGCGGCTGCTGAAGCCAGGCGTAAAAACCACTGGGATGAACATCCAGCACCCGACAGAGCAGGCGAACAGGCCAGCAACAGGAGTTGTCACGGATAAAGGCGTACCTCAGTCGGACAGCTTTGCGAAGTACGCCGCGGCTTTTTTTAATATGTCCCGTTCGTCGGTAACCCGCTTCAGCTCTTTCTGGAGACGGCGGATCTCGGCCTGAGCATCTGACTGTTCTTTATTAATGGAAGGATCCGGACCGTACTTCTTTATTCAGGCATAAAGGCTGTGGGTGGTGATATCGAGACGTGTTGCAACGCTGGCAACAGAATAACCGCGATCAACAACCTGTTTGACTGCTTCAGTTTTAAACTCTTCGGGATAACGCTTACCGCTCATGGGCACCTCTCTTTAAGCCATCTTAAATGACTCTGAGGTGTCTGTTAAACCCGTGGCGATTCATTACCATACATAATTCTTTGCTCAAGAGGACTCTTCACTGAACGAAAAGCACGAAAATGTACCCATAAAAAAACCTCCGCAACAGCATGATTTAATAGGATTTAATATCAAAATTTCAAGCTGAAATTCCCATGATTCCCCTAGTAACAAACACCTGACCATAGTGAATTTATGACAATTAGTTAACTCTAGGTGTAAGTATCCCTGCAATCCGCGCCATTCACTTTTAGAGGTCTTCCGATGCCCCCTAGGGAGATCGCTATGCGTAAGATCTGATTCACCGAGCACCAGATCATCGCCGTTCTGAAGTCCGTCGAAGATGGCAGGACCATTAAAGATGTGTGTCGTTAAGCCGCTATTTCCGAAGCCAGCTATTAAAACTAGCAGGCGAGATATGGCGGGATGGAAGCTGCTGATATCAAAAAATCAAAGATCTTGAGGACGAGAATCGTCGTCTTACCCCCATTAATCAGTAACAAACCACCCAAAAATGCACGCTAGAAACGCTACGTAAAAATCTACCCGATGACTGGATATGCACTCAATTGAATAACCCCCGGTTTCAGTCCGTTTTATCGGGATTAGCCTTCTGTTTAGGTAAGTCCGGAGGCTTCACTTGCTGATTAATTTGCGCGCGACGCGTAAGCCAAGGGTGGTCAGCTTTAGATTTTACATAGAATTTTGAGCGTAAATCTATGCGGGCATTATCCACACGTTCATGGACACTCTTCTCATAATCCAGTGGTATAGGCTCCGGACCATCAATATACTTTTACCACCCCAATAATTTCCCGACATAAAGAACGTTCATTTCACCGTCAAAGCTTTAGCAAACCGTGACAACCGAATGTCGAAGTCGATATCCCCGGCCTTCACTGCGTATCTGAAACTCAATGCTTTTGTACTGGAAAGTGAGATTTTTGGAGAGAACGCGCCTCGCCTGAAGACTCAAGATATAACCCAGTTCTTTCAGAATGGTGTACATCAAGGTGGGCATTATCAGCAATACGAGGCGGCGTAGCGAACCGGTCGTTATACGCTTCAATAAATGTCGGCAATCATGCGTTTGCTGTTTCAATATTGCTGATACCCTGAAGCCGCATTTCCTTAACCAGCCTGTCCTAGAGTGTCTGATTGGCGCGTTCTAACCGCCCTTTTGCCTGCGGGCTGTTGGCATGGATTGGCTCGATGCCCAGTGCCTTTACCGCACGTGTAAACTGAGTCAACTCCCCTTCCCGCTCCGGGTTATTTACTCGGAATATACTGTGTCTGTCAGAGTAGAGAACCAGTGGTATGCCATGATCATTAAGGTAACCCCGAAGGGTTTCCTGAAGTGGTCAACAAAAACTGGCCACGGCTTTAGAGTTTTTCCAGAACAATCGCTCTGATTCATTGGGTGTTAAGCCACCGTTATATTGGTGGGGTCTGAGCTGGCTGTAATAACCAATGATGTAATTCGTTATTGATCTATTTGCTTCGCTAAAATTAGCGTATCCACAGTTCGGTACCCATTCTGATTTCAGGCTGCGAAAAAATCGTTCCATTGGGCTGTTGTCCCAGCAGTTCCCACGTCGACTCATGCTTTGCTTTATACGATAACGCCACAGTAACCGTCTGAACTCCCTGCTGGTATAGTGACTTCCCTGGTCAGAATGATACATAACGTCAGCCGGTTTTCCCCTGGCTTCCCAGGCCATCGTTAATGCTTTTCCTGTCAGAGCTGTGTCCGGAGAAAACGACATCGCCCAGCCTATTGGCTTGCGGGAAAATAAATCCAGAACAACCGCCAGATAAGCCCACCGTTTGCCCGTCCAGATGTAGGTCACGTCGCCGCACCAGGTCTGATTAGGTTCCGTTACTGCAAACTGGCGATCCAGATGATTAGGGATATCCACATGCTCTTTTGTGGCTTTTTTGTAGCGATGCTCCGGTTGCTGGCAACTAACAATATTCAGCTCTTTCATTATCTTACTGGCCCGCCAGCGACTCAACGGAACACCTTTTGCGCTGACCATATCGGCAATGCTCCGGGCCCCCGCAGAGCCATTACTGGCATGATGAACTTCACGAACCAGGCTAAGTATAACGATATGTTTTGCATCAGGTTTCTGCGGTCGGCTTAGCCAGTACCGATAGCTACTGCGATGGATCCCGAACACATTGCAAATAAAGGCAACAGGAAACCGCGTCCTGAGTTTCTCAACTAACGAGAATTGTTCAGGGAGTCTGACATCAAGAGCGCGGTAGCCTTTTTTAATATATCGTTTTCCATTTCAACACGTTGCAGTCGTTTTTCTAATTCACGAATGCGAAGTTGCTCAGGCGTCATCGGAGAGGCCTTTGGGGATTTACCTGCGCGTTCTTCTTTAAGCTGGCGAACCCATTTATCCATCGTGGATTTACCAACATTCATTGCCGTTGCAGCGGCGGCAACGGTGTAGTGCTGATCGAGTACAAGCTGGGCAGCCTCAAGTCGGAACTCGGGGCTAAAATTGCGTCTGTTACGTCCGGTCATAATGTCACCTGTTTTGACTATGAGGTGATGATATCACCTCTATTCAGGTGGCCAAATTCAGTAAACCACTTCAATTCAAGCCTATCTCTTATCTGGAGATACAGCTACTGTCTGGTGTTTCAGGGGGCTACATCAATTCCACATCTCCAGGCGTGGGCACATACTGCACCTCCGGCTGGCTATGAAATTCCTTCAGGGTTTTGCTCACTACACACCTCCTTCTGAACAGGGTCTGGCCTTCAAAAACCACATTATCCGTTGAGTTTCCGGAGCCGCGGCTTTAACGCTTTATGGTAAACCACTGTTTTTTTTCCACGGATAAATGCACTTCATCCGTTTGAGACCCTTCGCCGCAGGGGCGTAAACATCATTGGCAGACGCAGCTGTATGGGGCAAGCGGGAAATTTATTCCGGTCTAATGAAGCGAACCGGAATGGCCGGGGGAAATATATTGCGAAAGGGTTTGTCAACCAAGAAGACTGTGGTGCTATCAGCACCCGGCAGGAGAGCCATAAACGGAGAAAAGGCATACGGTGAGAGATGGGCAGGGACACGCCGTAATGACGTAAGCCGCGCGCATTGCCCTCTGCATGGCATCGATAACACCAACGGCATTGATGCCATGCCTGAAGCGCAGGAAGCGGCGCGACTGAGCGGCGCAGCCATTCCGGCTCCTGCGAGCATGGATGTTGCGTCATGGGATGGACACCCGCTGCCCCAGAGGAGCTTGGCAGAGACAGCATCGTTGGCTCTGTATGAAGCATGACAGCCCGACCGGACGTCAATTGTAACCTCAAGAATTAAAAAAATTATCAAGTTGTTGTTTTATAATATTATTACCTTATGAATTTGTTATATTGCTAACTTGCGATGTCATTAAGATGTGATGTTGCTAACCAGTAATTCCTTTCCACCTAAGGTTCAGACCCTTACCAGCGCCTTTTGCGTAAAGACCTGACTTAAGGATGGTTAGAATCTCAGGCAAAAGTCCCGGTGAAGGGAGTTCTCGACATCGCCTCCTGAAAAGATCTTTCTACTTTTTATGGGCTTCAGCCATTTCGATATATCGCAGATTATTTGCGGTCGGCAGCAACGTACTGATGCGATAGAGACGCACCCGCTCGTTAAAATATTCTTTGAGATGTTACGGTTATTCTCTGGCCACCGCTTCAGGTATAACCGGCATATTCATACATTCTTGTATGCAACAGCGGATGTGACAAGGTCTACAGCAACCTTGTCTTGGTCTTCTTTTCAAAACTTCGCATTATTTGCATCACTTATACGCGCCTCCGACCCTGTAATATCCCGTCATCAAGCTTAATCTCATCCGCACATACGGGCTACAGACAGCACAGGTGGGCAGATTGCCTGCCAGGTTTATAGCGGCTTAACCACCTGCCGTAGCCCTACCCCTTCCCAACCTTCAAAATGAAGTGTCCGCCCATATACACTCAACAATGACAGGTCATGAAGTAGCAAATTTTATCGACTACCTACGCGGTCGTCAGTTTCCCCTGACCTGAATCACGACGGCTGGTATTAATCATGTTTTGAACTGACGCAATATGCCAAGGGTCTGTGGATCGAGTTTCATGATGCTCTCCTTAGCGGCAGGGGATCCCCCTGCCCGTCCTAATCAGTTGTTGAACACATTACCGTCGACAAACACCAGACCGCCGCTGAACAAGTCACGCGCGTAGGCTTCAAAATCAAAGTAACTACGAAGCAACTATGGAATCTCGTTCAACAGGCCGGAATACCTTCCCAGTCTTGGAACATGAGTTGCGGATCGTGCTCGTTTGAATGCAGGGCATATCAGGATTCGAGAAAATCCTCTTTTCCGTCAAATCGGTCAAGTCGAACCACTTTTCGAAAATGCTGCCGCAGTTGTATTTGTGCCAAGTGCCAACGTATACAGCCGGTGTTGTTGTGCTCATGAAAATTCCTCCGTGGTATATGTCGTCTGAGTTCCGGCTTACGCCGTGCCGAAACGAAGCCCGACGAATAGTGGAGAATGCAATGGGCGTTACAGGAGGCCGTGGCGCAGAAAATATCCTAGGCAGCTTGTACGGTTATCGAGCGGATAGTGAGCGAGAGAACGACGGGAAGACCGGCTGCAGACATTAGATAATAACTGCGATGGGCGAGGATGACGGACAAGCGCACCCTTGCAGCCGCAGCGGTCGGGCTAGATTAGAGGCACGGCGTTTGCCGCAGTCTGCACGAATGTCACTCGATGCGTGGCCATAACACCGTGTAGGTCCCGCGGTAAGCCGGACTACATGACATCCTTTTTTCAAGCACTGAGAGCTCAGTTAATACTCCTTTTCCTGACACATTGTGCACAGGCTTACCCACCGATTCAGTGGATAACTTTTAAGGTAAAGTTTAAAAATTCATAATCTGATGCGAGCTGACTAGATTGGACCACGGTCCCAGTTATGGGGTCGGGACCACGGTCCCAGTTATGGGGTCGGGACCACGGTCCCAGTTAAGGGGTTGGGACCACGATCCCAGTTAAGGGGTCGGGACCACGGTCCCAGTTAAGGGGTCGGGACCACGGTCCCAGTTAAGGGGTCGGGACCACGGTCCCAGTTAAGGGGTTGGGACCACGGTCCCAGTTAAGGGGTTGGGACCACGGTCCCAGTTAAGGGGTTGGGACCACGGTCCCAGTTAAGGGGTTGGGACCACGGTCCCAGTTAAGGGGTTGGGACCACGGTCTCAGTTAAGGGGTTGGGACCACGGTCCCAGTTAAGGGGTTGGGACCACGGTCCCAGTTAAGGGGTTGGGACCACGGTCCCAGTTAAGGGGTTGGGACCACGGTCCCATATTAGGAATTTGAACCATGGTCTTGAAGAAGGTAAAGCAGGAAGATAACGACCGAATTAATGCTTGTTTTTCTTCGTAGCTAAAAGCTCAAGCATTTCTTCAAACTTCCCAATATCTTCCTCGGAAAGTTTGGAACGATCCAGGCTGATAATCACTTTATTTCCTTTATAACGCGCTGTTGCTCCAGGAATGAACTCACGCTTTTCTGGGGCCTGATTTACTTTCTTGCTGGAATCTTTAAGCAAGGCAGTAAGAAATTGAATTATTTCATCAGCCTCAAGTACTACACCTGCTTTTCTCTTCTCTGATAGCTCAAAAGCCCCATCGAGTAAACGAGCTTCGTTCTCAGAAAAGATTTTCTGTAAACTTTCGCCAGCCCTTGCGGAAAGCTCGCCTGGATGAGAGAAGAGGGCGATCACATCTCTTGGTAGCCTAGAAGTATTGATACATCTGGTTATGACTTTCCTTGAGATGTTTTCAGCATCGGCCAAGGCAGAGATATTTCCGTTAAATTCTTTTTCTAAACGTTGAGAATAACGCGTACCTCTTTCATAAGCACTTGTCGGTCTGTAATCATTTCCAAGTTTGCATAAAGCATCCATCTGTTCGTCATCAAGGGCACCAACGAGTATGCGATACTCAGTTGATGTAAAGATGGCAGTCATGCGACGGCGACTACCATCGGCAACTTCAATATGACCGTCGACCTTACGCCCAAACGCCGGATTTTGTTGGCCGGTAAGCAAGAACGATGGTATGAGATCGTCCAAAGCCTCTTCTATTAGAAAAGCTTGATCACGTTCATTACCAGCCCAGACCTTAGTTGAGCTGGCGACATCTGCACCGGGTATGGTCTCAAGAATAAATTTTACTTCTCGTCCACACACGGGAAGGGTAATAGTATTACCCTTTGCCATAGCGCCTACTCGAGCAATTAGTGTGTCTACCATAGGAGCTGCAGGGGCCGATACAGTAGTTACAGGAACGACTGAAGGAATAGATTTAGGGATGATAGGTGCTCGTTTCATTAGCGGATTTCCCAACGAGGTTTAATGAGACGGTCGAAAATTTCATTACAAACCGGCTCCCAAATTGCGAGCGCATTCCTCCATGCTCCAGTAGAAGAACGCTGATCAATTGCTTGTTCAAATACTGTTCGCATTCGAATTTGGCCTTTACCTACTTCATCCGTTTCGCGTACCACGTTTTTAAGAACCATGCTTCCCCATGCATCCCTGATTTGCTCTTCCATCCAAGGCGACTGGGAACCATTATTATTGTTATATTTAGTAAGCAAGATTCTGACATCTGGTTCAAAGCCTTGTAGATCTACATTCTTCAGCAAATCCCGGAGCATATCGAAAAATTGCAATGCAGAGGTATAGTCAAAGAGCTCAGCGGGGGTAGGGACTAATAACACGTCAGCAGCACATACAACGTTGATTGTGCCGATACCAAGATTAGGAGCACTATCGATAACAACAACATCGTAATCATGGGCTACCGTTTCAATGGCCAGCCTTAGCATCATGTGAGGTTCTGTCGGCAGCTTTCCTTCGTCGAAACGTCCCATCAACTCAGTTTCAATACGATGTAAGGCCAGACAAGAAGGGATGATATCAAGGCCAGGCCAGCAAGTTGGTTTTACCGCATATGAAGCATCATCTCGTTCACCGAGATAGAAGGGGAGGAGAGTATCTTCAGAATGAATATGTAAATCAGGAACCCAACCGTGATACATCGAGGCCGTCCCTTGCGGATCGTTGCCTTCGACTAACAGTACGCGAAGTCCTTTTAAAGCCAGATCCTGAGCAAGATGAACGGAGACAGAAGTTTTATAAACTCCACCTTTATGAGCTGCAACACCGATTACCGGAGGTAAGCTTTCATCTGGGCGACGGAGGCGGGTACTAAACACATCTCGCATGTGGTTTATTTGCTCAATGGTATAGCCAACGCGCTGTTCAACGCGTCCTCGTAATTCCATATCTGGATGCGGCAATCGTCCTGCTTTTTCAGCGTCACGAATAGCCTGGGATGAAACACCGATCAGGTCAGCTGCCTCACCAACTCGCCACCGACGGGTTATTTTTCTTGCTTCAGGGCTATCATCATTAAATTGAGCAATTGCGATGGCTTTCGTCATCTCATGTCCTGCTGCAATGCACTGGTTAAGCGTATCCATTAATCCCATTTGAAACCCCTTCAAATCAACTTTGCATAATTATATTAAATCTTGATAAAACAAGCAAAGCAACCAAAAATATGCAAACCCACTAAAAAAATGCAAAGTGCATCAAATCTTGCAAAGTTGATAACTTTTTAAACAGAATCCTTCAACTCATAAGAAAGTTTGAAAGTTTGAAAGTTTGAAATTACTGGACAACAATTAACTGCAAACCATTCAAAATGGTAGGGTATCTTTTTCGTATACCGAGCGGCCCTTTCCTCCTTGATGCAGACGAAACACTGTATACATGAGGGCAGGGCGGCTGAAAACAGTACTCATGACCTCTACAAAATGTAATTTTCATAAATGCATCACCCGCACTTATTGGGAATAACCTTCTTAATAGCCAGAATGATAAAGGTGGGTCATAGCATGCATAAAGTGTGTCGCAACATGCTTAGAAAAACGATCATCGGAGGATCTTAAAAATGTTGGGTATAAACATGAAAAAGTGGGCAGCGATATGCTAAAGGTGTGTCACAGCATGCGGGTCCATTTGGATTGGTACAAAAATCAACCTAACAAAACAGGCATGAATACTAGTGTGCCACGATAACATGTTATGACACACCTAAAATCATGATACGACCCACCATTACTGGATCGCCTGCATAATGTGACCCACCTTCTATGACCCCATTTCTTTGAGTTTTTTATTTCGCTTATGAATCAACACAGTTAGAGTTCGACCATCTTTAATAATGGAATACTCAATGTAGCCAATGACTTGTAGTTGCTTCAAAGCAGCCTTGATCAGCCGGTTCTGCTCCTTTACTGGAGAGGTCAAATTCAATCGCTCAATGATGCGATCAAATCTAATTGGGGCAGGGTTATCGGGCAGACTTGCTATGTAGGTATAGAGTGTCTGAGCAACTTCTTTACCTTTGAGCATATGGTAGGGACGCTTGCGCAGTAGGATGTTGTAGTCAATCTGGTACAGTTCATGGAGGCGCTCATCGGCCTGGAGCGTGATTGTATCGGACTCTCTCGTATACTTACCGCTCTTAAGGAGCTGAGTAAAAAATTTATCTCCAGTTTTCTTACTGTTGAATTGAACAGTCTTGGTACCAATCCGGGTAAGAGCATCAAAAATGGTGTCACGCAGACGTTTGTTAAACTGGCGAGAATCATACTGGCACAACGCGGCGAACTCAGTGAAAGGCAGCTCGATGGTATTTGATTTCAAGCCGTATTTACTGAAGGCACCAATAATGCCCATCCAGACGCTGAAGTCCGTTGATATGTTCAGTCGCTCACCAAAGATCCTGACTTCGTCATAACCTTCCTTACGGGCGAACTCAAGCTGGGAGAACGACGAAGAAACATCTATACCGGACTTCTGCCCCTTAGGAATTGCACGACTGGCAGGAACAAAGACACCCAGACGCAGTAAAATCGCTGGCTGAACTGATGAATTGTTTGTGACTGTTAATTGGTGTACCTCTCCTTCATTTGTAATTTGGGAGGGTATAAAATTGTTATCAGTCATATAGTTACACCACTGTGGTTAGAATCCATTCGAGGTTATCCACAAAAGGTGGATAGTTCGTTATTTGACATGATGCGACACACCATTTTGCATGTTATGACACACCAAGAGCATGATGTCACCCACTTTGCTCATGGCATGACACACCAATTACATGTTGCGACACACTTATTGCATAATACGACACACCCAAATCCTCTGAATGCCTTGTCTGACGTGGCTTGCAGCGATCGGGGATCTGTTTGGGACTATAAGGATCCATTTAGGATCTTCAATAGGATCGTGTTATAGGATCTAACCGGTGTATATGTTGATAACTTTTTGAGATCCGAGAGGATGAAAAGGGATAGTGCCCAAATAGCATAATGCCACTGAAAGTTTTAACTTAACAGACAGGCGGTAATGACTCCAACTTATTGATAGTGTTTTATGTTCAGATAATGCCCGATGACTTTGTCATGCAGCTCCACCGATTTTGAGAACGACAGCGACTTCCGTCCCAGCCGTGCCAGGTGCTGCCTCAGATTCAGGTTATGCCGCTCAATTCGCTGCGTATATCGCTTGCTGATTACGTGCAGCTTTCCCTTCAGGCGGGATTCATACAGCGGCCAGCCATCCGTCATCCATATCGCCACGTCAAAGGGTGACAGCAGGCTCATAAGACGCCCCAGCGTCGCCATAGTGCGTTCACCGAATACGTGCGCAACAACCGTCTTCCGGAGCCTGTCATACGCGTAAAACAGCCAGCGCTGGCGCGATTTAGCCCCGACATAGCCCCACTGTTCGTCCATTTCCGCGCAGACGATGACGTCACTGCCCGGCTGTATGCGCGAGGTTACCGACTGCGGCCTGAGTTTTTTAAGTGACGTAAAATCGTGTTGAGGCCAACGCCCATAATGCGGGCGGTTGCCCGGCATCCAACGCCATTCATGGCCATATCAATGATTTTCTGGTGCGTACCGGGTTGAGAAGCGGTGTAAGTGAACTGCAGTTGCCATGTTTTACGGCAGTGAGAGCAGAGATAGCGCTGATGTCCGGCGGTGCTTTTGCCGTTACGCACCACCCCGTCAGTAGCTGAACAGGAGGGACAGCTGATAGAAACAGAAGCCACTGGAGCACCTCAAAAACACCATCATAGACTAAATCAGTAAGTTGGCAGCATCACCGGAACGATAATGGAGAGTATCCACAGCAGGAGAACAGAGCGCTCTCCTGCAGTGTCAGCAAATTCAGCCCGGCTGCTGTGCCGGTTCCAGGTGTGCATTTCGTCCGGCAGCCATTCCTGTGCAGGCACCAGCGACCGCGATTGCTGCGGTCATCAGTAATGGCAATGTCCAGCCTCCGGACAACTCCTGTACTTTGCCCAGCAACAGCGGACCCATCGCCGCCATCAGATAACCGACGCTCTGCGCCATGCCTGACAGCGCGGCGGCGTCACCGGCATTTTTGGTACGTAGCCCGATGAAGGTCAGGCCCAGCATCATACTGGCACCCGAGCCGAAGCCGAGAAGAGCAGCCCACAGCATCGCCAGATTTGGCAGGTATAGGATGCCGATAAAGGACGCAGCGGTTAACAGGCTGACGCCGGCAGCGGCTGCTTTCTGATCGTTGAGGCGACGCAGCGTGGCCGCCAGAATCAGGCCGGGAATAGCTGTGGTCAGCTGAAGAATGCCGTGTACTTCACCGGCCTGGGCTGAGGAGAGTCCACTGTCCGTTAGAATGGCGGGTAGCCAGCCGACAGCAACATAAAACGGCATCGCATTCAGGCCCATAAACAAGGTGACCTGCCATGCCAGAGGCGAGCGCCAGACCGCGACGGTCGCCGCTTTTTTCTCACCCTCTCCTGGCAACTGATGCTTCATCTTTAACTGGGGCAACCATAAAAGCAACGCAAGCAGCGGTGCAATAACCAGCATGGCTAACGCGATGTTCCAGCCCCAGCTCTGCGTCAGAGGAATGACAATGGCTGAACCAATAGCACCAGCCGCGCCCATGGTGATGGAATATGCCCCCGTCACGGAAGCCACGTTGCCAGAAAAGTCACGTTTGATAAGGCCAGGCAGCAGGACATTGCCGAGGGCAATCCCGATACCTATCAATATGGTTCCGCCATAAAGCGCCCAGACACTGCCTGCGGAGCGAAGCAGGATGCCCGCTGAAATCACGGCCAAGGCACCAAAAAGGGTGCGTTCAAGACCGTACTTGTGTGAGATGGATGCGCTCAGCGGTGAAAAGGCGGCAAAGGCCAGCAAAGGCAGCGAGTTAAGCAACCCAACGGCAGTAATACTTAGCCCAAAATCATGGCGAATAGACTCTAAAACGGGTGCGATAGCGGTAAAAGGAACACGCAGGTTGATAGCTATAAAAAGGATGCCGGTCACAAGTATGATTGAAGACCACTTGTTCGTAGTGTGGGACATAAATTTTGCTTTTTCTGGTAAAAAGAAAGACTTTAAAGGACGCATGAGTTACAGAATATAGATAATCTGACAACATATAACTAAATCATGCCAGTTAATAAAAAACCGGTGACCTCACCGGATGAGTTTAATGCCGATGCTTTCAGTCAGGCTGCTATCGCGCTGCATGTATCATCGTCAGGCGAGTATGCAGGTCAGAGTCCGCACTCTCACCGTAAGGGACAACTTATTATCTCTTTGCGCGGTGCAGTGAGCTGTGAGGTTGAGGATGCGCTGTGGCTTGTTCCACCGGGACATGCTGTCTGGGTTCCGGGTAAAATTCCCCACAGTTGCCGGGTCACGAAGAATGCAGATACCTGCTTTTTGTTCATCGAACCCGGCGCGGCAGCGATGCCGGAAATCTGCTGTACCCTGGCGATGACTTCTCTGGTCCGCGAGCTTGTTCTGTATCTGGCAGAGCAGGGACAGGCTTATTCTCCTGACAGTAAAACTGCCAGGCTCGCAGCGGTGCTGCTGGAGCATATTCCGGATGTGCCGGTTGAAGCGCTCCATCTTCCCGTATCCGATCATCCTAAAATCCGGAATATGGCGGAGGCACTTTTTAATGAGCCTGATGATCGGCGAACGTTAAAGCAGTGGGCTGCACATCTGGTCACCAGCGAACGATCGCTGGCCAGGCTGATAAAAGAGGCGACAGGAATGAGCTTTGGTCGCTGGCGTCAGCAACTGCATTTGATGATTGCCCTGAGCCATCTGGCTGAAGGTCAGTCCGTGCAGCGTGTAGCCGGAACGCTGGGATATGATTCGGTCAGCGCGTTTATTACGATGTTCAGAAAAGCGCTGGGTAAATCACCGACGCAATATTTTTCGTCTCTAAACTAATGCAAAACAACACAAACCGAATTTTTATAAAGAACGTCAACGTCCGCTGTTCGCTCATTGCTGCCTGTCATTCCTGCTTAAAAAACAGGCTTAACGTAGGATATTTTCCGTTTTCCAAGCGGCCCCCAGATAGCATCACGCTCAATCCGAGGCGGGAAAAACAAGACGCATAGATTAATCAGGACCGATAACTTTGTTGACGATCCTAAGAAGACCATGAGTTTTTTTAAATTATAGTTACAACATACATAAGAATAGAGTTACATCCCTTGCAACCTGAAATACCCTCACAAATATGAATCAGAGAGCCCATCTCAACCAATAATCGAATTCCGTGCACAGCGGCAACAACTGAGCCCAGACTAACCCTGAATAGCGCCGCCGCCCCGGGCGAAGCCCGGGAGTAGTGTCGCTTTTAATGATGGATGTTGTAACTAGGTTATGAGCCGCTGTAAATAGTGCACCGGTAAGTATAGGAATACACGCTCGTAAGCGCCTCAATCGGCGCTAACTCGGAGATACGCCCCGGCAGCGGCTTCGCCTTGTCGGGACCACTCCGGCCGCGTAATTCAGCGTCTGAATAGCTTTAAGTGGATTAACGCTTTATAGGGCAAGGGTGGGGACAGGTGATCCCTTCTGCTCCTTTACCGGCTTCACCGGGCTACGGTGCCACCGAACGGAATAAATCCAGTTTAGGCTAGCGGCCGCGCCTCTATGCCGGTTCAAGGTATCTAAACCTCGACAGGTTTGATGGCGCCTTCAGAAGAACTCATTAGCAGGGGAAATATCGCGACTCATTGGTTTACCGATAATTCTAAAAAAAACCGAATTCATCGAATTCACTAATCTGAATTCATCCGCCAGTTCATCCGGGAACGGCTCTGGCAAGCAGTGCCCGCAGTCATACATGACCGACCTGATAACGTCTGGCCTTCTTCGCTCAGTAACGTTTTGTGTCCAGGACGTCAGTCTTCACAGCTGTCAAATCAACGCTATTTCATAAGGCGGCTCACGTTTTTATGTCATGAGCCGCGCTTTTCCGGCTGGAACGTTCCACCCACTCGGTCACTGTGATTTAATATGCTAAACCGGTTTAATTAAGTTTAGCTTTGGAGGGTTTTAGCATGAATGCAAAAGTTTGGGTTCTGGGCGACGCGGTGGTGGACCTGCTGCCGGAGAGCGAAGGGCGCCTGCTGCAGTGCCCTGGAGGCGCGCCGGCTAACGTGGCGGTAGGGGTTGCCCGCCTTGGCGGCAACAGCGGATTTATCGGCCGCGTCGGCGGTGACCCGTTTGGCCGCTACATGCGTCATACCCTGCAACAGGAGCAGGTCGACGTCAGCCATATGTATCTCGACGATCAGCACCGCACGTCCACTGTGGTCGTCGACCTTGACGACCAGGGGGAACGCACCTTTACCTTTATGGTACGCCCCAGCGCGGACCTGTTCCTGGTTGAAGAAGACCTGCCACAGTTTGCCGCCGGACAGTGGTTGCACGTCTGCTCCATCGCGCTCAGCGCCGAGCCCAGCCGTAGCACTACCTTCGCGGCGATGGAGAGCATCAGGTCTGCCGGCGGTCGGGTCAGCTTTGACCCTAATATTCGTCCCGATCTCTGGCAGGATCAGGCTTTGCTGCTAGCCTGCCTCGATCGCGCTTTGCACATGGCCAACGTGGTAAAGCTATCGGAAGAGGAGCTGGTCTTCATCAGCAGCAGTAATGATTTAGCATACGGAATCGCCAGCGTAACGGAGCGCTATCAGCCAGAATTGCTACTGGTGACCCGGGGCAAAGCGGGGGTGCTTGCCGCGTTTCAGCAGAAGTTTACCCATTTCAACGCCCGGCCTGTGGCCAGCGTGGACACCACCGGCGCGGGAGACGCATTTGTCGCCGGACTGCTCGCCAGCCTTGCGGCTAACGGGATGCCAACGGACATGACCGCACTGGAACCGACACTCACGCTTGCACAGACCTGCGGCGCCCTGGCCACCACAGCCAAAGGTGCGATGACCGCCTTGCCCTATCAGCGCGATCTCAACCGTCAGTTTTAATCCTTAAAGCCGCTTTGCGCGGCTCACTTTGTTGCATGCATCACATTTATTAAACCGGTTTAGCATATTTGTTTTAAGAAAAACAAAGGTCGGGCTTAACATAGCGCCTAAACCGGTTTAGCAAAAATTATAATTTTCCATTTTTACTTTTGGGATGCCAACAGCATGTACAGAAAAAGCACACTTGCGATGCTTATCGCTTTGCTAACCAGCGCTGCCTCAGCCCATGCGCAAACGGATATAAGCACCATTGAAGCCCGACTCAACGCGCTGGAAAAACGCCTGCAGGAGGCAGAAAACAGGGCGCAAACGGCGGAAAACCGCGCCGGGGCGGCGGAGAAAAAAGTTCAGCAACTCACCGCGCAGCAGCAAAAAAACCAGAACTCGACTCAGGAAGTGGCTCAGCGTACCGCCAGACTTGAGAAAAAAGCCGATGACAAAAGCGGATTTGAGTTTCACGGTTACGCCCGCTCCGGCGTGATAATGAATGATTCCGGCGCCAGCACCAAATCCGGAGCCTACATAACGCCGGCAGGTGAAACCGGCGGAGCTATCGGCCGTCTGGGAAACCAGGCCGATACCTATGTTGAAATGAATCTTGAACATAAGCAGACCCTGGATAATGGGGCCACGACCCGCTTTAAGGTGATGGTCGCCGACGGGCAAACCTCTTATAACGACTGGACTGCAAGCACCAGCGATCTGAACGTTCGTCAGGCCTTTGTCGAATTGGGTAACCTGCCGACGTTCGCTGGGCCATTTAAGGGCTCCACCCTGTGGGCCGGGAAACGTTTCGACCGCGACAATTTCGATATTCACTGGATTGACTCTGATGTCGTGTTCCTCGCCGGTACCGGTGGTGGTATCTATGACGTGAAGTGGAACGACGGCCTGCGGAGTAATTTCTCCCTGTACGGGCGTAACTTCGGCGACATTGATGATTCCAGCAACAGCGTGCAGAACTATATCCTCACCATGAATCACTTCGCAGGTCCGCTGCAGATGATGGTCAGCGGTCTGCGGGCGAAGGATAACGACGAGCGTAAAGATAGCAACGGCAATCTGGTAAAAGGCGATGCGGCAAACACCGGCGTGCATGCGCTGCTCGGCCTGCATAACGACAGTTTCTACGGCCTGCGCGACGGTAGCAGTAAAACCGCTCTGCTTTATGGTCATGGTCTGGGCGCAGAGGTTAAAGGTATCGGATCTGATGGCGCACTTCGTCCGGGAGCCGACACATGGCGCATTGCCAGTTACGGCACCACGCCGCTCAGCGAAAACTGGTCTGTTGCCCCGGCAATGCTGGCGCAACGCAGTAAAGACCGCTATGCCGATGGCGACAGCTATCAGTGGGCAACATTCAACCTGCGTCTGATTCAGGCAATCAATCAGAATTTCGCTCTCGCCTACGAAGGCAGCTACCAGTACATGGATCTTAAACCCGAAGGTTATAACGATCGTCAGGCGGTGAACGGTAGCTTCTACAAGCTCACCTTCGCCCCGACATTTAAGGTCGGCAGTATCGGTGATTTCTTCAGTCGCCCGGAGATTCGTTTCTATACCTCCTGGATGGACTGGAGCAAAAAACTGAATAATTACGCCAGCGATGACGCCCTGGGCAGTGACGGTTTTAACTCGGGCGGCGAATGGTCTTTCGGTGTGCAGATGGAAACCTGGTTCTGACGGCTTACGCCTGATGACAGGAATAGCCGGGGGTCAGAGCATCTTTGTCACCCCGGGCTCAGCTAAGACGCAGAAAAAGCGCTCCCGTGAACGCGGGACGACAACATAAAAATGTTTAAGCCTTAAGAGGGTACTATGGATTTTGAACAGATTTCCTGCTCGCTGCTTCCGCTTCTTGGAGGCAAAGAAAATATCGCCAGCGCCGCGCACTGCGCCACGCGCCTGCGCCTGGTGCTGGTCGATGATTCGCTGGCCGACCAGCAGGCCATCGGCAAAGTTGAAGGGGTGAAGGGCTGTTTTCGTAATGCCGGACAGATGCAGATTATTTTCGGCACCGGGGTGGTAAATAAGGTCTACGCTGCCTTTACTCAGGCGGCGGGTATTAGCGAATCCAGCAAATCGGAAGCCGCCGACATCGCGGCAAAAAAGCTCAATCCGTTCCAGCGCATCGCCCGCCTGCTATCAAACATCTTCGTGCCGATAATCCCTGCCATCGTCGCCTCTGGTCTGCTGATGGGCCTGCTGGGAATGGTCAAAACATACGGCTGGGTTGACCCGGGCAACGCCATCTACATCATGCTGGATATGTGCAGCTCGGCGGCATTTATCATTCTGCCGATTCTGATTGGCTTTACCGCCGCCCGCGAATTCGGCGGTAATCCTTATCTCGGCGCGACGCTTGGCGGCATTCTGACTCATCCAGCGCTGACTAACGCCTGGGGCGTGGCCGCGGGTTTCCACACCATGAACTTTTTCGGCTTCGAAATTGCCATGATCGGCTATCAGGGTACGGTGTTCCCGGTACTGCTGGCAGTATGGTTTATGAGCATCGTTGAGAAGCAGTTGCGTCGCGCAATCCCCGATGCCCTGGATTTGATCCTGACGCCGTTCCTGACGGTGATTATATCCGGTTTTATAGCCCTGTTGATTATCGGCCCGGCCGGTCGCGCACTGGGCGACGGTATCTCGTTTGTCCTCAGCACCCTGATTAGCCACGCCGGCTGGCTCGCCGGGTTACTGTTTGGCGGTCTCTATTCAGTTATCGTCATTACCGGTATTCATCACAGCTTCCATGCGGTTGAAGCCGGGTTGCTGGGCAATCCCTCCATCGGCGTCAACTTCCTGCTGCCGATTTGGGCGATGGCCAACGTCGCTCAGGGCGGAGCCTGTCTGGCGGTGTGGTTCAAAACCAAAGATGCAAAAATTAAAGCCATTACTCTGCCCTCGGCGTTTTCCGCCATGCTGGGCATCACCGAGGCGGCGATTTTTGGTATTAACCTGCGCTTTGTGAAGCCATTTATTGCGGCGCTGATTGGTGGTGCGGCGGGCGGCGCATGGGTGGTATCTGTACACGTCTACATGACCGCGGTCGGCCTGACAGCGATCCCCGGCATGGCCATCGTGCAGGCCAGTTCGCTGTTGAACTACATTATCGGGATGGTTATCGCCTTTGGCGTCGCCTTTACGGTCTCCCTGGTTTTGAAATACAAAACGGACGCTGAATAATGTCTCTTCCATCACGACTGCCTGCGATTTTGCAGGCCGTAATACAGGGCCAGCCACGTGCGCTGGCCGATAGCCACTATCCGCGCTGGCACCTTGCGCCGGTCACCGGGCTGATGAACGACCCCAACGGCTTTGTCGAATTTGCCGGACGCTATCACTTGTTTTATCAGTGGAACCCGCTCGCCTGCGATCATACGTTTAAGTGCTGGGCGCACTGGAGCTCCCCCGATCTGCTGCACTGGCAGCATGAGCCCATTGCGCTGATGCCGGACGAAGAGTATGACCGTAACGGCTGCTACTCCGGCAGCGCGGTGGATAACAACGGTACGCTTACCCTGTGCTATACCGGCAACGTGAAGTTTGCCGACGGAGGGCGAACCGCCTGGCAATGCCTGGCAAGGGAAAGCGCCGACGGCACCTTCCGCAAAATCGGCCCGGTCCTGCCGCTGCCGGAGGGCTACACCGGCCACGTGCGCGACCCAAAAGTCTGGCGACACGAAGACCTGTGGTACATGGTGCTGGGTGCGCAGGATCGGCAAAAGCGCGGCAAGGTGCTGCTGTTCAGCTCTGCGGATCTCCATCAGTGGACGAGTATGAGTGAAATCGCCGGCCACGGCATCAATGGCCTCGACGACGTCGGCTATATGTGGGAGTGTCCGGATCTTTTTCCTCTCGGCGACCAGCATATTCTAATCTGCTGTCCGCAGGGGATTGCCCGCGAGGAAAAGTGTTACCTGAACACCTACCCGGCAGTATGGATGGCGGGCGAGTTTGATTACGCTAGTGGCGCTTTCAGCCATGGCGAACTGCACGAACTGGACGCCGGCTTTGAGTTCTACGCCCCGCAAACCATGCTTACCAGTGATGGCCGTCGTCTGCTGGTCGGCTGGATGGGCGTGCCGGAGGGCGAAGAGATGCTTCAGCCGACCCTCATCAACGGCTGGATCCATCAGATGACCTGCCTGCGTGAGCTGGAGTTTATCAACGGTCAGCTCTATCAGCGTCCGCTACGGGAACTGAGCGCCCTGCGCGGTGAAGCGAACGGCTGGTCGGGGAACGCCCTGCCGCTGGCACCGATGGAAATCGATTTGCAAACCCGCGGGGACGATATGTTGAGCCTCGATTTTGGCGGCGTATTAACCCTTGAGTGCGATGCCAGCGGACTCCGCCTGGCCCGACGCAGTCTCGCCAGCGACGAGATGCATTATCGTTACTGGCGCGGAAACGTCCGCTCGCTGCGTGTTTTCATCGACCAGTCGAGCGTGGAGATTTTCATAAACGGCGGTGAAGGGGTGATGAGCAGCCGCTACTTCCCGGCCTGCTCCGGTCAGCTAACATTCTCCGGCATCACGCCGGACGCATTCTGCTACTGGCCGCTGCGAACTTGCATGGTAGAATAAGCGTTTTGCTTCAGGCTCATGGCGTCGTAATGAAAACCAAACGCGTAACCATTAAAGATATAGCCGAACAGGCTGGCGTCTCCAAAGCGACCGCCAGCTTGGTACTGAATGGTCGTGGCAAGGAGCTGCGCGTGGCGCAGGAAACGCGTGAGCGCGTACTGTCGATTGCCCGTAAGCATCACTATCAGCCAAGCATTCATGCCCGCTCGCTGCGCAACAACCGCAGCCACACCATCGGGCTGGTGGTGCCGGAGATCACCAACCACGGCTTTGCGGTCTTTGCCCATGAGCTGGAGATGCTGTGCCGCGAGGCGGGCGTCCAGCTGTTGATCTCTTGTACTGATGAAAACCCCGGTCAGGAGAGCGTGGTGGTCAATAATATGATTGCCCGCCAGGTCGACGGGATGATCGTCGCTTCCTGTATGCACAACGATGCCGACTATCTCAAACTCAGCCAACAGCTGCCAGTGGTGCTGTTTGACCGGTGCCCCAATGAAAGCGCGCTGCCGCTGGTAATGACCGATTCGATTACCCCAACGGCGGAACTGATTTCCCGCATCGCGCCTCAGCATAGCGATGAGTTCTGGTTTTTAGGCGGTCAGGCGCGTCTGTCGCCCTCCCGCGATCGTCTGACCGGGTTCACGCAGGGTTTGGCTCAGGCGGGTATTGCCCTGCGCCCGGAATGGGTGATCAACGGCAATTACCACCCCAGCTCCGGCTATGAGATGTTTGCCGCACTCTGCGCGCGCCTTGGGCGGCCGCCTAAGGCGCTATTCACCGCCGCCTGCGGGCTGCTCGAAGGGGTTCTGCGCTATATGAGCCAGCACCATTTACTCGACTCCGATATTCATCTGACGAGCTTTGACGATCACTATCTTTATGATTCGCTGTCGCTGCGTATCGACACTGTCCAGCAGGATAATCGCCAGCTGGCCTGGCACTGCTACGATCTGATAAGCCAGCTGATCGAGGGCGATACGCCCGAAACGCTACAACGCTACCTGCCCGCAACGCTGCAGTTTCGGCATCAGTAATAACTGAGTATTTTTGAATAGCGACGCTGGATGCCGATTGGTCTGAACGGCCCGGCGATCGCCGGGCATACCATTGGCGCCGGCATCGTGCTGGTAACGACCATATTAGGGCGTTTGAGCAGTTGCCTGGCCTCACGCAGGGAGACTGGATTAACTGACCGCTGACAAAATGCCTGACAATGACAGTCCGTTTTGTGCCAGAAGCGAACATAACATATAACTAAATGAGTCAGTCCTCAGAAAACTGGTTTACGTTACAAAGTATTTAGCGCTTACCATTAAGCATACGGTTGCTGCCATTGCCTGACATGTTCGATTAGGGCGCGTAGTTTTGGCGCTATATTCCGGCGTTGAGGAAAGTACAGATAAAAGCCAGGAAAATGGGGAAGAAAATCATCAAGCATTGAAACAAGTTGACCATTTTCAATATACGGCCTGAATGTTTCCTCAGGGGCAAATGTTATACCTCCACCGGCAAGAGCCAGCCTCAGCATGAGACGCAGGTCATTAGTTGTTATTCGCGGTTCTACCGCCACGTCGAAAGCTCTCCCGTTCTCCTCAAATTCCCAGCGATAAGGAGCAACATCCGGGGAAGGACGCCAGCCGATACACTGATGATGTACAAGCTCACGCGGATGAAGAGGGGCGCTACAAGCAGTGAGATAGGATGGGGACGCAACCACCATTTCACGTTGCTTTTCTGTAAGCGGGACGGCAATCATATCCTTCTCGATCACATCTCCGAGCCTTACGCCAGCATCATAACCAGCGGCCACAATATCAAATTCCTCATCTATCACGACAATATCGATCGTCACGGCTGGATTAGCAGCCGCAAACGAGGCGATCAGCGGACCTGAAAGAAACTCTTCAGCTATGGAGGTCACCGCGATCCTCAGAAGTCCACGTGGCGTGCTGTCGGATGCAATATCTTCGAACGCAGCGTCAATGCTGGATAAAGATAATGACAGGGATGTACGCAGTCGTTCTCCCGCTTCAGTCAGGTTTACTGAACGTGTTGTCCGCATTACCAGCATTGTGCCGAAAGTATCCTCAAGCCGCCGTATTCCCTGACTAACCGCCGAGCGCGTAACCCCCAGCCGGGCTGCGGCTATGGTGAAATTACGCTCTTCAGCAACCGCGATAAAAACAGGTAAAAGATTGAGATCAATTTTCATTGTTTAATTCTGCTAATCACTGAGTCCAGTAAAAGCAGGATACTGGAACTAATCATAAAGGTCTATCATCTCTCTGAACTCAACTGAAGGAGCACATCATGGATAAAGTTATATTAATTACCGGCGCGTCAAGTGGCATTGGGGAAGGCATTGCCAGAGAGCTTGGAAAAGCAGGTGCGAGAGTGCTATTAGGGGCGCGCAGACTGGATCGTATCGAAGCCATTGCAGCAGAAATCCGCAGCGCCGGCGGTATGGCTGAAGCGCGTGAGCTGGATGTCACAAACAGACTGTCCATGGCTCATTTCGTGCAGTCAGCGCTTGATAACTGGGGGCGTGTTGACGTTCTGATTAACAATGCGGGCATCATGCCACTTTCACCGCTTGCGGCCGGCAAACAGGATGAATGGGAACGTACGATTGACGTTAACATCAAGGGCGTGCTGTGGGGAATTGGGGCTGTGCTTCCAGTGATGGAAGCTCAGGGTTCTGGCCAGATAATTAACCTTGGTTCTATCGGTGCCCTTTCTGTTGTGCCAACAGCCGCCGTCTATTGCGCCTCTAAGTTCGCAGTACGGGCTATTTCAGATGGTTTACGTCAGGAAAGCTCGAAAATCCGTGTGACCTGCGTTAATCCCGGCGTTGTGGAAAGTGAACTTGCCTCAACCATCACTCATGCGGAAACCATGGCGGTGATGGATGCATACCGTTCTGTTGCACTTAAACCAGCGGATATTGCCCGCGCCGTACGACATGTAATTGAGGCTCCGGAAAGTGTTGATACAACAGAAATAACCATCAGACCGACAGCATCCGCAAACTGAAGCGTATGACAGCGGGATGAAGTAAATCTCTGCAATCATTATTTATTTAATGCCTCTGGAATAAGAACTGCTGATGAAATGATAACTTGCATGACAATTGTTAATTCATTACGTCATTCTTAACTGACAGTAAAGCTGTATTAATTACAGAAGCCAAACTGGCATAGGGAATAAATTTAAATATATTATTCCCTCTTTTAAAAATCATCTCTTATCATTAATAGTAAAATTACCATGGATAATATCCATCGCTTGACTGCAGCAACAATTCTGTCCTTATTATCATTCAGCACTATGGCCCAGGTTATTACGGCAGTAGATTCAACCATTGAGGGTGCTGAGGAAAAAATTTCCACACAGGCATCTAAAGAGGGGAAATCATATGAAATCCTTGCAGCCTCTTTTAAAAACAGGGTTTATATGACAGCAGAGTTAACCCCTGTTAATAACAAATAACACATTCATATGCGCCGGTAATTTCTCTTGACCGGCATTACTCAAAATGAGTCGTGGTTCCACCTGCAAATACAATAGCTTATCTCTAACACACATACATGACATCAGGAAACATATGAAAGAACAGCATACTTATACAGGCCTCTGGATTACCAAAGATGGATTCATTTGCCATGAGCTATTACCTAATGGGCGTTACGATGAAGCTCGAGGTACAAAACCTAATGCTTATCAGGGCGACTACGACATTCGTGAAAACAGGATCTACTATCAGGACGATACCGGTTTTACAGCTGATGGGACTTTTGTCAGTAATGACGAACTTCATCACGCGGGTATGGTGCTTTTCCGGCGTAAATAAATATCAAACTACCTATAGAAATTAGCGCGATAAAGCCTTGATCATCAAAAGGCACTTTGTCGACTAATAATTATCATTACTTTGCCAATGAATTGCCTGTCAAAAAGTGATCATTTTTAAAGGCGTTCAATGACAATATAGATACTTATTTATAATTCTTAAATTAACGTTATAGTAATTACTCAAGGCTGTAAAAGTTATCTCCGTAGCTGGATTTATTGCGCTCCTACACCTATGAGGCGTTATACCTCATAGTCAGGCAGTGCCCGCTTCTCGCTCATAGCCGACGATGGTCCCTTGCAATAATCTTTGCTATTAGGCCTCGCCAAAATCGCATTCAAACTTAAGCTGAACCGGATTCCACTGTAGATCCGACTTTACCTTTTTTCGGATCCTGGCATAAGAAGAGAGGGATTATTGTAGATAGGTCAAGAAAGTAGGTAGATTATTGCGATTGGAGGATTATTCCATTTTCAGCATCCGATAATGACTTTGTTCACCATAAAGCAATAAATGTTCTCAGGCCCGCTCCGCAGAAAACAAGGGTCATAAAAAGCGTCTGCCGCCCGTCCTGATCTGAGACGCCTGTATACCAGCCTGAGAAAGTTCCGGGTGACGGAAAGGGCAGAAATGTTCAGGAAACGCGACCGGATCATAATCCCGGAATGCCATCAGGTTATCCTGAATCACGGCATTTCCCCGCCAGGGCTCAGGCTCATACACGACAGATATTGTATTCAGGGTTCCGGTCACAACGCTTTCTTACACACAGGACTGTATATGCGGCTCAGAAAATTAAAACTTACGAACTTCAGAGGCTACAGAAACTCCACTGAGATCATTTTTGATGAAGGCATGACGGGCATTGTCGGCCGAAATGACTTCGGGAAATCAACGCTTCCGGAAGCGCTGGCTATATTTTTTGAAACAGAAGGAATTAAGTCAGGAAAAAACATAGCAGGTGCATATATTGCGCCCCACAATACAGGAACTGGGGACAAAATATAAAAAACCCGAAATTAATCGGGTTTTAATTATTTGACGTTTAACAGGCTCCCGTGCCCGGGAGTGATTTAAATTTACGCTTATCATGGCGTTTTTGCAATTGTTATTTTTGGCTGTCTAGCCATTTATTCATTTGCCCGATTTCACCTTTCTGCGCTTTTATGATGTCCTGCGCAAGCTTTCTCATTTCGGGATCTTTTCCGTATTTGAGCTCGGTTTCCGCCATGGCAATTGCCCCTTCATGGTGTGCAACCATACCTTTTGCAAAGGCCTTGTCGGGATCGGACTCATTAACGGCGGCCATCATTTTGTCATGCATGTCTTTCATGCCCTTCATATATTCCTGCGACGATGCCGATGAGGACATATCTGACATTTTCATGTCCGAATGTTCGGCAGAAATGGCTGGCAGGGATAACATTAATATAACAAAAAGGGTGTTTTTGATTTTCATTTAATAAATCCTTTTCAGGTAGGTACCGGTTAATTGTAGCTGAGTCAGATAAAAAAGCCCCCTGATGGGGGCAAAATGTCACAACATATCCGGTTAAGGAATAATCTATCAAGGAAAGGGTAAAAGCACGGATACTACAGTCGCATTCAGCCTGCATTCATCATGCGGCGATGCGCTTCGGCCATGGCCTGATGTGGGCCAGACTGACCGTTATTCATGAATTCATGGGCTATCGCCGCTCTTTCATGCTCATCCATCGCGGCATACGACGTTGACGGCGCGGTAGGGGAAACGGAGTTATTTCCCATCATCTTCTGATGACTTTCCACCATTTTCTGGTGCCCATCCGCCGATCCGTTCGTCATGGTTTCATGAGCAATAACGGCCTGTTCATGCTGATTCATACTGGCCATCTGTGGTGTAGACCCCTTTATTGCGTTTGTAGCTGAAGCTGACTGGATCTGATGAGCTGGTGCCTGTGCATTATTAACTTGCTCGTGAATATCAATAGTCTCTGAGGCCCACGCCGACGAGATTAAGCCAAGACCCATAACAGCAGCTAAGACGATATTTTTCATGATAACTCTCCATTTCTGAATTAGTGATGTCCGGGGAAGTACAACCGGTTTTTTCAGTTCCATAACTGAAACAGGTTCGGCAGTGTTTATTTCTCCGGGAGAGGGCTGGATATTCATTTCCTGGCGTAATCTGACGCCGGGTATTGATGAAGCAATCCAGCCTTCCTGATAAGTTGCACTAATTATATCGAATGGCTTCTGTTTGCTGCATGACAGGCTAATGACATCTTTGTCATTTAAATCTTTATTCTCAGTTTTGGGGCTCCGGAATCATTTTCTCCAGTCTGGGCACGGATAGGATAAAACGAGTTGAACGTACGTCCGATTCCACCTGCACTCTTCCGTGATGTGCTTCCACGATGGACTTCACAATCGCAAGGCCGATGCCGCTGCCTTCTCCTTTTCGTTGTCTGGACGGATCTACCCGATAAAAACGGTCAAACAGCCTTGATAAATGCTCTTCAGGGATTGGTTTCCCCGGATTTTCAATCACAAGGTCAAAAAAGCTCTCCTGCTCTCTTATTGAGACGGTGATTGCCTGTCCCTCCGGGGTATAACGCAGGGCATTGGATAACAGATTATTGATCGCCCTTCTGAACATTTGTGGATCTCCCTCAACCAGGCAGGGCATCCCGTTAAATTTGAGCGTGATATTGCGTTCTTCGGCCCAGGCTTCGAAAAACTCGAAGACTTTCATGACT
Organism: Leclercia adecarboxylata; assembly: GCF_006874705.1. Classification (NCBI taxonomy): domain Bacteria; kingdom Pseudomonadati; phylum Pseudomonadota; class Gammaproteobacteria; order Enterobacterales; family Enterobacteriaceae; genus Leclercia; species Leclercia adecarboxylata. The sequence goes on from NZ_CP035380.1 coordinate 101,612, forward strand.
TCCGCTCTGAGGTCAAACATGACCCTGTCAGGTATCAGCTGATTATTATCTGCCTGTGCCAGGAACAGCATATCGCTGACCATTTTGGTCATCCGGTTATACTCTTCAAGACTGGAATAGAGGACATCCTCAAGTTCCCTCTGGGTTCGATCCTGACTCAGTGCGATTTCAGTCTGCGTCACCAGATTGGTGATGGGCGTTCTGATCTCATGCGCGATATCGGCAGAGAAATTGGCCTGGCGGGTAAAGACATCCTCAATCTTTCCAATCATATGATTGAACGAGATAACCAGTTGCTCCAGCTCAATGGGAACGCGTGTCGGTTCCAGTCGCGCATCAAGATTCTCGGAGGTGATGTTTTTAATGGCATTGCTGACATTACGAAGGGGCAGGTGCCCCTGACGGACAGCGATTCGAATGATCAGAACAATCAACAGGCTTATCACGACGGCAATCGCAATCAGGTTCTTTTTCAGCGCATCGAGGTAATGGAGATGGAAATTAATGGATAGGCCAGTCAGCATGACATAGTTCTGCTGTTTGCCCTGAAATATCGCCTGACCAGAGGAGGCGATAATCCTGTATGTTTCCATCTTCATTTCGGACCCGGTATCCATCGGTCCCGCAGGATCCTCCACCGTCCAGAGAAAGACATCCCGTGCGCGGCTGTGCTCGCTAAAATCTGCTGAATTCACTGCCGGGCGTAGTGCCGCCCCCTGAGCTGAGCTAAAGAGCACTTCACCCCTGGGATTGAGGAGCAAAAGGGCAACGTTGCGGTAGCTGGCAATTGATTCCTTTATTTTGCTTATTTTTTTATCATCCGGATCCACCGGGGACTGCAGTATACGGTTCAGTGTGGTGCTGATTTGTTGAAGATCGCTGACATCCTGCTCGGCAAAATGATTTTCAACAGAATGCAGCATAAACCAGGTGAAGGCGATAAAAGCCAGTATCGTGGACAGGCTGATAAAAAAGGTCAGCCGCAGAGCGAGTGAGAAAGGGCGTCTGGAAGGTTTGCTATGCATCCGGGACCTCCAGCATGTAGCCCACGCCCCGGACTGTCTGGATCAGCTTTGTCTCGTAATCGTTGTCTATTTTAGCGCGGAGTCGCTTTACTGCGACATCGATCGCATTAGTGTCGCTGTCAAAATTCATGTCCCAGACCTGAGAGGCAATCAGGGAGCGGGGAAGAACCTCTCCCTGATGGCGAATGAAAAATTCCAGCAGGCTGAACTCTTTACTGGTGAGCACAATGCGGTTTCCGGCGCGACTGACTTTTCTGGATACGAGATCAATCGAGAGGTCAGCCACCTTAAACTGGCTTTCCGTGATCATCGTGTTTCCCCGCCTCAGAAGGGTTCTCACCCGGGCGAGCAGTTCGGCAAACGCAAAGGGTTTAACCAGATAATCGTCCGCACCCAGTTCCAGTCCTTTGACCCTATGTTCGATCGTGCCGAGGGCTGTCAGCAGTAAGACCGGCATACCCTTTCCGGCAGTGCGCAGCATGCGGATGATATCCCAGCCGTTCACATCAGGTAGCATGATATCCAGAATGACTAAATCATACTCGGCTGTCATGGCGAGATGATATCCGGTAAGACCATTATCAGCGTGATCCACTACGAACCCTGCCTCTGTAAGCCCTTTGCTGAGATATTCACCTGTTTTAATTTCGTCTTCGACGATCAATATTTTCATCTTGCTCCCCGGCTGGCTGCTAATGTCATTCTATTGCGCCCACGATCGTTATCAACGGATTACAGCAAAAATGACAACATTGTCATTATCCTGTCACTCGGCAAACAGAGAGCGTTAGGTAAAGTACCCCTATCAATACTCTGGACTTCATTTGAACCATTTACCAGGTCTGCCTGGACGAGAAGCGTTATGTTCAAATTAAAATTACTCAGCATTAGCACGATATTCATCCTGGCAGGCTGCGTGTCGCTTGCGCCTGAATATCAGCGGCCCGCAGCACCGGTACCCCAGCAGTTTTCACTGTCCCATAACAGCCTGACGCCAGCGGTAAATGGCTATCAGGATACGGGCTGGCGTAACTTTTTTGTCGATCCCCAGGTTACCCGGTTGATCGGTGAAGCTCTGACTAATAACCGTGATTTGAGAATGGCTGCCCTGAAGGTTGAAGAGGCCCGAGCCCAGTTCAACGTCACGGATGCAGATCGTTATCCCCAGCTGAATGCCTCATCCGGGATAACATACAGCGGTGGTCTGAAAGGTGACAAGCCGACCACACAGGAGTACGACGCGAGACTGGAGCTCAGCTATGAGCTCGATTTTTTCGGCAAACTTAAGAACATGAGTGATGCTGACCGCCAGAACTACTTTGCCAGCGAAGAAGCCCGTCGGGCCGTACACATCCTGCTGGTCTCCAACGTTTCACAGAGCTATTTCAGCCAGCAACTGGCGTACGAACAACTCCGTATTGCGCGGGAAACGCTGAAAAATTATGAACAGTCCTATGCTTTCGTTGAGCAACAGCTCGTGACCGGGAGTACGAACGTTCTGGCACTTGAACAGGCGAGAGGACAAATCGAAAGTACCCGCGCCGAAATAGCCAAACGAGAAGGCGATCTGGCTCAGGCAAACAATGCCCTGCAACTGGTGCTGGGAACGTACCGCGCACTTCCGTCAGAAAAAGGGATGAAAGGCGGGGAGATCGCACCAGTAAAATTGCCACCAAATCTATCTTCACAAATTTTGCTGCAGCGACCGGATATTATGGAAGCGGAATATCAGCTGAAAGCGGCTGATGCCAATATTGGCGCAGCGCGAGCGGCCTTTTTCCCCTCCATTACCCTGACCAGTGGTCTTTCCGCAAGCAGTACGGAGCTGTCCAGCCTGTTTACGTCAGGAAGTGGAATGTGGAATTTTATCCCTAAAATTGAAATTCCTATTTTTAATGCTGGCAGGAATAAAGCCAATCTGAAGCTGGCTGAAATTCGCCAGCAACAATCGGTGGTTAATTACGAACAAAAAATTCAGTCAGCCTTTAAGGATGTTTCCGACACGCTTGCGCTGCGCGACAGCCTTAGCCAGCAACTTGAGTCACAGCAGCGTTATCTTGATTCACTTCAGATAACTCTCCAGCGTGCCAGAGGATTATATGCAAGTGGTGCTGTCAGTTACATCGAAGTGCTGGATGCAGAACGTTCCCTCTTCGCTACGCAGCAAACCATTCTCGATCTTACCTATTCCCGACAGGTTAACGAAATTAATCTGTTTACCGCGCTGGGTGGCGGTTGGGTAGAGTAAATTTATTTAATTAATCAGGAAATTAAAAATGCGTAATTCACTTAAAGCCGTTTTATTTGGTGCCTTCTCTGTCATGTTTTCTGCCGGTCTTCATGCTGAAACACATCAGCATGGCGATATGAATGCTGCCAGTGATGCTTCGGTACAGCAGGTTATCAAGGGCACCGGTGTCGTTAAAGACATTGATATGAATAGTAAAAAGATTACCATTTCGCACGAAGCAATCCCTGCTGTGGGCTGGCCTGCAATGACCATGCGCTTCACTTTTGTTAATGCAGACGACGCTATCAATGCCCTGAAAACCGGCAACCATGTCGATTTCTCGTTTATTCAGCAGGGCAATATCTCCTTACTCAAAAGCATTAACGTTACGCAATCCTGATTATCAGTCCGGAGCGAATACATCCAGTGCGCCTGAACATTCATTAAGGGATTACTGTGAATGAATGATCGGGCGCATATGCCAGGTGTTTTGATTTTTCAGCGAGAAATTGTATGGCTTCTTTAAAGATAAAATATGCTGCAATAATTATCAGCAGCCTCATAGCAGGAGGGCTGATATCGGTTACTGCCTGGCAGTATGTAAACTCATCACAAAAAACAGTACAAACCGAACAAAAGGCACCGGAGCGAAAGGTACTTTTCTGGTATGACCCGATGAAACCGGATACCAAATTTGATAAACCCGGAAAATCTCCCTTTATGGATATGGACCTGGTGCCAAAATATGCTGATGAAAGCGGCGATAAAAGCAGTGGCGGGATCCGTATCGATCCAACGCAGGTTCAGAATCTGGGATTAAAAACGCAAAAAGTCACGCGAGGAATGCTGAATTATTCTCAGACAATCCCGGCTAATGTCAGTTACAACGAGTATCAGTTTGTCATTGTGCAGGCGCGCTCTGACGGTTTCGTCGAAAAAGTGTATCCCCTGACGATTGGCGATCATGTGAAGAAAGGCACTCCGCTTATCGATATCACCATTCCTGAATGGGTTGAGGCACAAAGTGAGTTCCTGCTGTTATCCGGTACAGGCGGTACGTCAACCCAGATAAAAGGGGTTCTGGAGCGACTTCGTCTGGCTGGTATGCCGGAAGAGGATATTCAAAGGCTGCGTTCAACCCGCACAATCCAGACCCGTTTTACCATTAAAGCACCTATTGATGGTGTCATTACTGCGTTTGACCTGCGCACCGGAATGAATATTTCGAAAGATAAAGTAGTGGCTCAGATTCAGGGGATGGACCCGGTCTGGATCAGCGCTGCAGTGCCAGAATCTATCGCATATCTGCTGAAAGATACGTCGCAGTTTGAAATTTCGGTACCGGCTTATCCGGATAAAACATTCCATGTCGAAAAATGGAACATTCTTCCCAGCGTGGATCAGACAACCCGTACGCTTCAGGTCCGTCTCCAGGTTTCTAATAAGGATGAGTTTCTCAAGCCGGGCATGAATGCCTATCTGAAACTGAATACCAGGAGCCAGGAGATGCTGCTGATACCAAGCCAGGCCGTTATCGATACCGGCAAAGAACAGCGCGTGATTACTGTTGATGATGAAGGCAAGTTTGTGCCGAAACAGATCCACGTTCTGCATGAATCACAGCAACAGTCCGGCATTGGCTCCGGCCTGAATGAAGGCGATACCGTGGTGGTCAGTGGCCTGTTCCTCATTGACTCCGAAGCCAATATTACGGGCGCGCTGGAACGTATGCGCCACCCTGAAAAAACAGAAAACAGTATGCCAGCAATGTCTGAGCAGCCTGTAAATATGCATTCAGGGCACTGAGGAGACGACGATGATTGAATGGATTATCCGGCGCTCTGTCGCCAACCGTTTCCTGGTCATGATGGGCGCACTGTTTCTCAGCATCTGGGGCACATGGACGATAATTAACACGCCGGTCGATGCGCTGCCTGACCTGTCAGATGTGCAGGTCATTATTAAAACCAGCTATCCCGGACAGGCCCCGCAGATTGTAGAAAACCAGGTCACCTATCCGCTTACCACCACCATGCTGTCCGTACCTGGCGCAAAAACCGTGCGTGGCTTTTCACAGTTCGGTGATTCGTATGTGTATGTCATTTTTGAAGACGGCACCGATCTGTACTGGGCCCGTTCGCGCGTGCTGGAATACCTGAATCAGGTTCAGGGCAAACTGCCTGCGGGTGTGAGCTCTGAAATCGGCCCGGACGCCACGGGAGTGGGCTGGATATTTGAATATGCCCTTGTCGATCGCAACGGAAAACACGACCTTTCAGAACTGCGCTCTCTGCAGGACTGGTTCCTGAAATTTGAGCTGAAAACCATCCCGAACGTGGCTGAGGTCGCTTCGGTTGGCGGCGTGGTGAAACAGTACCAGATTCAGGTCAATCCGGTAAAACTGTCCCAGTACGGTATCAGCCTGCCCGAAGTGAAACAGGCACTTGAATCGTCTAACCAGGAGGCCGGTGGCTCATCCGTTGAAATGGCCGAAGCGGAGTATATGGTCCGTGCCAGCGGTTATCTTCAGAGCATTGATGATTTTAATAACATCGTCCTGAAAACAGGTGAGAACGGCGTGCCGGTTTATCTGCGGGATGTTGCCCGCGTGCAGACCGGGCCCGAAATGAGGCGTGGTATTGCCGAGCTGAACGGCCAGGGAGAAGTCGCTGGCGGCGTGGTGATCCTGCGGTCGGGTAAAAATGCGCGCGACGTTATCACGGCAGTGAGGGATAAACTGGAGACGCTGAAGGCCAGCCTGCCGGAAGGCGTTGAAATCGTGACCACCTACGATCGCAGCCAGTTAATCGACCGGGCGATTGATAACCTCAGTTCCAAACTTCTGGAAGAGTTTATCGTGGTGGCCATCGTCTGTGCTCTGTTCCTGTGGCACGTACGTTCTGCCCTGGTGGCGATTATCTCTCTGCCGCTTGGCCTGTGTATCGCCTTTATCGTCATGCACTTCCAGGGACTGAACGCCAATATCATGTCGCTGGGAGGGATAGCGATTGCCGTCGGTGCGATGGTGGATGCCGCCATTGTGATGATTGAAAATGCGCACAAACGGCTTGAGGAGTGGGATCATCAGCATCCGGGTGAGCAGATTGACAACGCCACCCGCTGGAAGGTGATTACCGACGCCTCCGTGGAAGTGGGACCCGCGTTGTTCATTAGCCTGCTGATCATCACCCTGTCCTTTATTCCTATCTTTACCCTGGAAGGGCAGGAAGGTCGTCTGTTTGGCCCGCTGGCATTCACGAAAACGTACTCCATGGCGGGAGCGGCCGCACTGGCCATCATCGTCATTCCTATTCTGATGGGATTCTGGATCCGGGGGAAAATTCCTGCCGAGACAAGTAACCCCCTGAACCGGGTGCTGATCAAAGCGTATCATCCTTTGCTGCTGCGGGTCCTCCACTGGCCAAAAACAACCCTGCTGGTTGCGGCCTTGTCCATTTTCACGGTTATCTGGCCACTGAGTCAGGTGGGCGGTGAATTTCTGCCGAAGATTAACGAGGGCGATCTGCTGTATATGCCGTCGACCTTGCCTGGCGTCTCTCCGGCAGAAGCTGCAGCGCTCCTGCAGACAACAGACAAGTTAATCAAAAGCGTTCCTGAAGTGGCTTCTGTATTTGGCAAGACCGGTAAAGCAGAGACCGCAACGGATTCCGCGCCGCTCGAAATGGTGGAAACCACGATCCAGCTCAAACCTGAGGATCAGTGGCGTCCCGGCATGACAATTGACAAGATTATTGATGAACTCGACAGGACAGTCCGTTTACCGGGTCTGGCAAACCTCTGGGTGCCGCCTATCCGTAACCGTATTGATATGCTCTCAACCGGGATCAAAAGCCCGATAGGTATCAAAGTGTCCGGGACTGTTCTGTCCGATATCGACGCGACGGCGCAGAGTATCGAGGCGGTAACCAAAACGGTACCGGGTGTGGTGTCTGTCCTGGCTGAGCGACTGGAAGGTGGACGTTACATTGATGTGGACATTAACCGGGAAAAAGCTTCCCGGTACGGGATGACAGTAGGTGATGTCCAGCTGTTCGTCTCATCAGCCATCGGCGGTGCGACGGTAGGGGAAACGGTGGAAGGCGTGGCCCGGTACCCTATTAACATTCGT
>NZ_CP035381.1 GCF_006874705.1 Leclercia adecarboxylata
CCATAGGCGGCGCTTTATCCGTGTTGATGAATCGCGGGGATCTGCCACTTCTTCACGTTGTTGAGGATTTAACCCAGAAACCGGTATGCAGCTTTGCTGTTACGACGGGAGGAGATAAAAATCGACAGTGCGGGCCCCGGCTGTCGACGGCCCGGTACAGATACGCCCTGCGGCCATTGACCTTCACGTAGGTTTCATCCATGTGCCACGGGCAAAGATCGGAAGGGTTACGCCAGTACCAGCGCAGCCGTTTTTCCATTTCAGGCGCATAACGCTGAACCCAGCGGTAAATCGTGGAGTGATCGACATTCACTCCGCGTTCAGCCAGCATCTCCTGCAGCTCACGGTAACTGATGCCGTATTTGCAGTACCAGCGTACGGCCCACAGAATGATGTCACGCTGAAAATGCCGGCCTTTGAATGGGTTCATGTGCAGCTCCATCAGCAAAAGGGGATGATAAGTTTATCACCACCGACTATTTGCAACAGTGCCGTTTTTGTTCTCAATACTCGATAAGCAAAATCCCGTCTGACATAAACCAGCACCTTTGAGCCTGTCATTTGACAGGTTTTTTTAATTTCCGTCAGGAAGGTGGGTGCATTCCCACACGGCAGCGGCGCCCGGCAAGGTGGGCCGATTCCCACGTGGCAGCGGCGCCTGGCAAGGTGGGCCGATTCCCACGCGGCAGCGGCGCCCGGCAAGATGGGCGGATTTCCACACGGCAGCGGCGCCCGGCAAGGTGGGCCGATTCCCACGTGGCAGCGGCGCCTGGCAAGGTGGGCCGATTCCCACGCGGCAGCGGCGCCCGGTAAGATGGGCGGATTTCCACACGGCAGCGGCGCCCGGCAAGATGGGCGGATTTCCACACGGCAGCGGCGCCTGGCAAGGTGGGCCGATTCCCACGCGGCAGCGGCGCCTGGCAAGGTGGGCCGATTCCCACGCGGCAGCGGCGCCCGGCAAGATGGGCGGATTTCCACACGGCAGCGGCGCCCGGCAAGGTGGGCCGATTCCCACGTGGCAGCGGCGCCTGGCAAGGTGGGCCGATTCCCACGCGGCAGCGGCGCCCGGCAAGATGGGCGGATTTCCACACGGCAGCGGCGCCCGGCAAGGTGGGCCGATTCCCACGTGGCAGCGGCGCCTGGCAAGGTGGGCCGATTCCCACGCGGCAGCGGCGCCCGGCAAGATGGGCGGATTTCCACACGGCAGCGGCGCCTGGCAAGGTGGGCCGATTCCCACGCGGCAGCGGCGCCTGGCAAGGTGGGCCGATTCCCACGCGGCAGCGGCGCCCGGCAAGATGGGCGGATTTCCACACGGCAGCGGCGCCCGGCAAGGTGGGCCGATTCCCACGCGGCAGCGGCGCCTGGCAAGGTGGGCCGATTCCCACGCGGCAGCGGCGCCCGGCAAGATGGGCGGATTTCCACACGGCAGCGGCGCCCGGCAAGGTGGGCCGATTCCCACGTGGCAGCGGCGCCTGGCAAGGTGGGCCGATTCCCACGCGGCAGCGGCGCCCGGCAAGATGGGCGGATTTCCACACGGCAGCGGCGCCCGGCAAGGTGGGCCGATTCCCACGCGGCAGCAGCGCCCGGCAAGATGGGCCGATTCCCACGTGGCAGCGGCGCCCGGCAAGATGGGCGGATTTCCACACGGCAGCGGCGCCCGGCAAGATGGGCGGATTTCCACACGGCAGCAGCGCCTGGCAAGGTGGGCCGATTCCCACGCGGCAGCGGCGCCCGGTGGGTATTTGCATTCACTTGACTCCCCATTTGCATTTTACTTGACTGCCTGTTTGCACTTCTCTTGGTCATCTCCAACAGAAAATAGAGACAGTTTCCTTCCGAGTTGACCGGCAGCTATGAGCGAAAAGCGGATATAGGCTTAATGTGAGAAATGACATTTTCTAATACCACCTCGCCATTGTGCAATGTGTAAAAAAGCAAGAAGAAAAACTCCGCTGGCGGTAAACCGCATTCGGGCCCCCCCCCGTGCCGGAGTTTTACCGAATGGCGCAGCGGGGCAACCGGCGCGGCCTGCCCCGGCGCTGACCGCCCGATCACTATATCTGGTAGGCCTGCCAGCTGAGACAGGCACAACATGTAGTGTTGCGCGCCGCGGCGGGGCGATTCGGTGTTATGCGGGTTTTACCGAATGTCTACAGATCGTGAGCGGGGATGAAAGGCCGTTATGCAGGATTAGCAGGGATGATTGACGGGGTCGTCAAAATAGCATAGTATTGTTCCTACAACTCAACCCCGAACGCAGCGATTAAGTTCACTGGCAGTTGGGGTGAAGAAACCGGCCAGCGAGCCGGTTTTTTCGTATCTGATGGGAAGCAAACGTGCGCACCGCTTTTTTCATTGATGGATACAATCTCTTTTACGGGCTGCTGGCTGGAACACCCTTCAAGTGGCTCGACCTCCCTGCGCTTCTGACATATATCACGAAAATTCAAAATCCTGCCTCTGAGACTGCCCAGGTAAATTACTTTACCTCTCCCGTTTTACCTCCTCTTGCAACCAGAGGTAAAGAGTCGGCTGAAGCTCAGGATGTTTATATTCGCGCACTCAAGGCGAAGGGCGTTACAGTCCATTTAGGAAGACACAGGCTTAATCGTGGCAGTGCGCCGCGTTATCTGGATGGTATTCCTGCATCCCGATCTGATAAGGTTGATGTATGGGATCTTGAGGAAAAAGAGACCGATGTAAATATTGCTATCAGTATGTACCGACTTCTTTCAAAGCAACAGAACCTTGAAGCAGATGCACGCATTGCACAAATAGTCTTAGTGTCGGCTGATACCGATATGACGCCTGCCTTAAAAGCAATAAAGGAAGATTTTCCAGAAATAACGGTTGGCATTATTTTGCCACATCGCGAAGGTATCGAACGCGGAGTGCCCGGCTCACTTAAAAACCATAGTGATTGGATAAGACGACAAGTGAAGATTGACGAATTGCAATCTCACCAGTTTCCTGAACGTGTCCCTACAAAGAAGAAGCCTGCTATCAAGCCTCATTACTGGTAATTCGGTAATATGGGCGTTTTACCGAATTACCGTGTCCGGGCATCTCATACCCTCAAACAGTAGCGGCCTCGCCGGAACAGTTTAGGATCAGGACATGCTAAGCTGAACTTAATCCGTCATGAATATTCTGAGGTAATATGAAAAAACCGCGCAGGAACAGAACCAAAACCGTGCAGTTCACGTATAAACAGCATTACCTGGGCAGACAGTTCCTGAAACTATTTTCACAGGATGCAAATAAAGTTTATGTAAAGATAGTAGATAAAGAAGGGGTCGTAAAACAAAAGTCTGTCAACGATGAAGTCTTTTATTCAAAAAAAGGATGGGATGAATCCACGGAAAGACTTATGAAAAGCATAGAGGATGCTTTTAAGGAAGAAGTAGATAAAGCAATAAATAATGAAAATAGCTTCAATTTCGGAAGAATAACTGATTACTACCTGATGTGGAATATCAGGGGCAGGTTAGCCAGCGAACGTCCGGAAAGCGTCAATTTCCGCATAATCGGAAGCGAGTTATCTTTTGAAGAGCAGGACACATTAGAGTACAAAGGGGCTTATTTTATGAGGCCGGACGGAACAATGCATGATGATATGTTTCGGGGTTTGACATTCAAAATGGACTTGAATAAATTAAATATTTTATTTAAAAGCAGGAAGTGGGGATTAGTTAAATCGCCGGAGGAAAACTTTATCCTGCCTGATTTCTGGAACGTTAATCTTTGGAAAAACGATCTGACCTGGATAATCCCAATTACAAGAGACATGGCATTTGTTGCTGAGCACGAAAATGGAATCGTAACGCAAGAAAATGCGTGCCGCATGAATCAATTTTCGATGACTCACTGTAATAATTTTTGTGTTACGTATTCATAAAGATAAACCTGAAAAATTAGGCATTTCTCTGTGTAATACATATGTATTACACAGAGAGTTAAGATTATTGTGTATGCTTAATCGCTCTCAGGTATCTCAACAAGTAGGAAGTCATCGGGCGCTTAAAAATCCAAGTAGTCGTCACTTTCCCTGTTACACAGTTCGGTGTTATGGGCGTTTTACCGAATGCCCGGACGGGAACATAAGAAACTGCCTGGCGGCAGCCTTATAATTGCTGGTCAATAACACGGTGCTGGGTGGAGCAATAAGCTTCATTGCAGTAATTTGTTACCTGACAGGTGAATATTATCTGATAAGAAAATCTGCCAGAAAACTGATAGCTTTCGTCCTATAAGCATAAACCTGACCACTAAGATAGTTCACTTTAACGTCCACTTCTGGCACAAAGCGGACCGCCTGAGGCGTCGGGAGGTCTACTATGAGCGAGGAGCTGAAGTTGGCACTTTTTCTCCCACAAAAGTGACTGTAGAAATAGTTGCATTTCACTTTTTCGTGCCTTTAGACATCAAAGCGAAGCCAGCGTTCTAGCAATCCCGATTTGTTCAAAGGAACTGAGTGAGCATTTATTTTTTTACCTTCCAATATACTTTTAGCAAAGTATGTGCAATCAGGTTTGAAATGTACAGTGAGTAAGTCAGGATTAATAGCCATTAAATCAGCATCAAAAAGGCGATGCAAACATGCAAGCATCAATAATCCGTTAGAAGTATTATTATTTCCTGTTCCAACTGGCTCAATGTGGGCGGCCTCTAGTGCTTCTCCGCTATTAGTTATGGCACAACGATAACCAAAGTTAGCGGCCACACGCTCTTTAAAATCGTTCTGATTGGTACGGGTACGAACAATACGATCTGCGAACAACGCTTGCTCAATAGATTCAGATAGAGCGGGAGCGTAAGAAGGAGCATTAGCAACTGAATTTACAAGCGTTTCTACGGGATTTATAATGGTATTCGGTTGTTCAGGAGGAAGAATCACTTCTAAAGGGCGTACAGGTATTCCTGTGAGGTGTTTTGACGGCTTACAGACACTAAGAAATTCATGTGCCTCTTTTACATCCATACCTTGTTTAGTTGCTTCTCGTTTGAAAGCATCAACCATAGCAACGGTGTACCCCTTTTCTGCAAACAATCTGAGCCACTTATCACTAAAGGATTCTGGAGTTTTGGCAACAGGAATAGAAACAACTTCCTCTACTGATTCAGTAGACGATAATACAGGCACCCCGATTAAAAAATCAGCATTGGCAATAGGTTTTTCAATTTCTACAATTAGCTTAGGTGTACTTATGCTTGCATGATGAACATCTCTAGCATGGTCTGCAAATCCTCCAAGCGATTGAAAATCAACCTTGCATTCAATACATGAAATACGGCGACTTATAAGATCCGCCTCTAGCTTTTTTTGTTCGTTTTTAGCTTGAATTATTTCGTCCTGTTTCGTTTTCGCTATGTGCCAAGGATCAGACTTAATCTTTTTCTAATTACGAATAGCTCTATATTTGGATGAAAGTGATACTTTAGCCACAGGTTTACTTTTTTTGTTATTGAGTCGCTCAAGTGTTTCACGCTGAATAATATCTTTTGCTTTCTTCGTCGCTTGCTTTTTTGACAAACCAGATGCAAGAAGTTCAAGCATTATATCTGAATAAAGTAAAGGTTTATTTTTACGTTTTTGATTATTTAACTTGCGTTTTTGGTTGTAAGTTTCCATTTCTTTAGGAGTTAAATAACCTCCTACGCTACGGATAGGTGCAGGCGCAGTTAACGGTTTCTTACCGTTAATATTCTTTTTTACTTGCTCTTTGCTAACTCTAACTTTAGCTGTAGTGGGTTCTACATGGAAATCATGGCTACTATCATTTTGTTGGGTGCTGATCAGAACTTCTCTGACCTCTTCGGGAATTGGCTTACCTTCTCGGCTTGCTCTTCCCCATGCCTTGATAGCTTCTAAGCGTGTCATTTTCATGTGAGTACCTGAAAAATCTGTAGATATGAGGAAGTATACAAATCGTTCTTATCAATCGTCTATACATGGAGGTAAGCACTGCAAAAGCTGACGGAATGAAGGCATTACCGTCATACATGAATCCAATCAAAAAGCCATAGAAACCATGCAGGTATTTGTTTGTATCCCTGCATAACGAACCATTAATTTTTAGAGCGCCTCTGGCACTCCAACTTCCGCTTTTGGCACACAGCAGCCGTTAAGATGTAAGGCCTTACGCCAACTAAATCTAATGGGACAGATTTAGTTGGTGATGGTCAAGTAATCTGCAAACGGTCACCAAGTAAAATGCAAATGGGTAGTCAAGTCCGATGCAATTACGCAGCCCGGCAAGGTGGGCCGATTCCCATATCGACATGTATGTAGCTTGTGTTATCCGTGGATTGTGCAGCTCAGCGGGTCGCTGGTCGTATGGCGTAGTGTCCCCCGTAACCGGCCGCGTGCGGCCGCTAACGCGCAGTACGGCGCCGCGACCCGAAGGCGGGCCGCCGTTCCCGCGCGCAGGCGCGCGGCGCCCACTGCGCACCACCGTGGGGGACGTGCGGCAGCTGCGTGGCGGCGGGCTGGGTTATGGCTTTGCAGGGAGGGGCTGGGCCGGGCGATACGGTCAGCGTTGCGGTTTCCGGCGATTTGCGGCCGGTGCCCGTTTAAGTCCGGCGTGGTCGCCTTCCATGCCCTGACGGGCATAAGAAAATAAAACCGCCATGCTGCGGTCATTCATGATTTTGTGGTGTAGCGATAAATAGTCATGCGAGAAACGTTGAAGCGCTTAGCAACTGCACCAACTGTCATTTCAGGATCAGCAAGTAAGATTCTAATTTGTTTAACATCTTCTTCAGAAAGTGACGGTTTTCTCCCTCCCACACGGCCCCTTGCGCGTGCAGCTGCAAGGCCTGAGCGCGTTCTTTCAATATTGCGGTTGCGTTCAAAGCTAGAGAATATCGCCATCAGATGAGTATAGATTTCCCCTATAACTGGCGCATTTGTGTCTATTCTGTCCTTGATGGCTATGAAAGTTATTCCGCGTTTCTTCAGGTCGTCGAGTAAAGTAATGACTTGACCCAATGAACCGCCGAGCCGATCTAGTGCCCAAACTACTAGGGTATCTCCCTCGCGCAATGCTTTCAGGCAGTTCTCCAGTTCCGGCGCACCTTTTTTGTCGCGCTTGGGGCCGCTACGTGAGGTCTGATCCTGATAGATTTGCTCACATCCAGCTTTTGTTAGTTCGTCAACCTGGTGCGCCACATCCTGAAGATGCGTAGATTTACGTGCATAGCCGATTTTCATTCTTTTCTCGCTAATTAGTTATGGGGTTATTGTTATGTTGATACAGTAACGAGTTTTGTTACATGAGGGGAGTCATTTTTCGGGAGAAGTCAGGACTTTTCAAGACTGTCACAAAAACCATCGTTTTTGATACATTAATTTAACCAATAGGTTGCAGATCAAATCGCCTGTAACAGCCTTTCTGGCTGTTTGTCGTTTTCAGAAGACGGCTGCACTGAACGTCAGAAGCCGACTGCACTATAGCAGCGGAGGGGTTGGATCCATCAGGCAACGACGGGCTGCTGCCGGCCATCAGCGGACGCAGGGAGGACTTTCCGCAACCGGCCGTTCGATGCGGCACCGATGGCCTTCGCGCAGGGGTAGTGAATCCGCCAGGATTGACTTGCGCTGCCCTACCTCTCACTAGTGAGGGGCGGCAGCGCATCAAGCGGTGAGCGCACTCCGGCACCGCCAACTTTCAGCACATGCGTGTAAATCATCGTCGTAGAGACGTCGGAATGGCCGAGCAGATCCTGCACGGTTCGAATGTCGTAACCGCTGCGGAGCAAGGCCGTCGCGAACGAGTGGCGGAGGGTGTGCGGTGTGGCGGGCTTCGTGATGCCTGCTTGTTCTACGGCACGTTTGAAGGCGCGCTGAAAGGTCTGGTCATACATGTGATGGCGACGCACGACACCGCTCCGTGGATCGGTCGAATGCGTGTGCTGCGCAAAAACCCAGAACCACGGCCAGGAATGCCCGGCGCGCGGATACTTCCGCTCAAGGGCGTCGGGAAGCGCAACGCCGCTGCGGCCCTCGGCCTGGTCCTTCAGCCACCATGCCCGTGCACGCGACAGCTGCTCGCGCAGGCTGGGTGCCAAGCTCTCGGGTAACATCAAGGCCCGATCCTTGGAGCCCTTGCCCTCCCGCACGATGATCGTGCCGTGATCGAAATCCAGATCCTTGACCCGCAGTTGCAAACCCTCACTGATCCGCATGCCCGTTCCATACAGAAGCTGGGCGAACAAACGATGCTCGCCTTCCAGAAAACCGAGGATGCGAACCACTTCATCCGGGGTCAGCACCACCGGCAAGCGCCGCGACGGCCGAGGTCTTCCGATCTCCTGAAGCCAGGGCAGATCCGTGCACAGCACCTTGCCGTAGAAGAACAGCAAGGCCGCCAATGCCTGACGATGCGTGGAGACCGAAACCTTGCGCTCGTTCGCCAGCCAGGACAGAAATGCCTCGACTTCGCTGCTGCCCAAGGTTGCCGGGTGACGCACACCGTGGAAACGGATGAAGGCACGAACCCAGTGGACATAAGCCTGTTCGGTTCGTAAGCTGTAATGCAAGTAGCGTATGCGCTCACGCAACTGGTCCAGAACCTTGACCGAACGCAGCGGTGGTAACGGCGCAGTGGCGGTTTTCATGGCTTGTTATGACTGTTTTTTTGTACAGTCTATGCCTCGGGCATCCAAGCAGCAAGCGCGTTACGCCGTGGGTCGATGTTTGATGTTATGGAGCAGCAACGATGTTACGCAGCAGGGCAGTCGCCCTAAAACAAAGTTAGATGCACTAAGCACATAATTGCTCACAGCCAAACTATCAGGTCAAGTCTGCTTTTATTATTTTTAAGCGTGCATAATAAGCCCTACACAAATTGGGAGTTAGACATCATGAGCAACGCAAAAACAAAGTTAGGCATCACAAAGTACAGCATCGTGACCAACAGCAACGATTCCGTCACACTGCGCCTCATGACTGAGCATGACCTTGCGATGCTCTATGAGTGGCTAAATCGATCTCATATCGTCGAGTGGTGGGGCGGAGAAGAAGCACGCCCGACACTTGCTGACGTACAGGAACAGTACTTGCCAAGCGTTTTAGCGCAAGAGTCCGTCACTCCATACATTGCAATGCTGAATGGAGAGCCGATTGGGTATGCCCAGTCGTACGTTGCTCTTGGAAGCGGGGACGGACGGTGGGAAGAAGAAACCGATCCAGGAGTACGCGGAATAGACCAGTTACTGGCGAATGCATCACAACTGGGCAAAGGCTTGGGAACCAAGCTGGTTCGAGCTCTGGTTGAGTTGCTGTTCAATGATCCCGAGGTCACCAAGATCCAAACGGACCCGTCGCCGAGCAACTTGCGAGCGATCCGATGCTACGAGAAAGCGGGGTTTGAGAGGCAAGGTACCGTAACCACCCCATATGGTCCAGCCGTGTACATGGTTCAAACACGCCAGGCATTCGAGCGAACACGCAGTGATGCCTAACCCTTCCATCGAGGGGGACGTCCAAGGGCTGGCGCCCTTGGCCGCCCCTCATGTCAAACGTTATGCAGCCAAATCCCAACAATTAAGGGTCTTAAAATGGTAAAAGATTGGATTCCCATCTCTCATGATAATTACAAGCAGGTGCAAGGACCGTTCTATCATGGAACCAAAGCCAATTTGGCGATTGGTGACTTGCTAACCACAGGGTTCATCTCTCATTTCGAGGACGGTCGTATTCTTAAGCACATCTACTTTTCAGCCTTGATGGAGCCAGCAGTTTGGGGAGCTGAACTTGCTATGTCACTGTCTGGCCTCGAGGGTCGCGGCTACATATACATAGTTGAGCCAACAGGACCGTTCGAAGACGATCCGAATCTTACGAACAAAAGATTTCCCGGTAATCCAACACAGTCCTATAGAACCTGCGAACCCTTGAGAATTGTTGGCGTTGTTGAAGACTGGGAGGGGCATCCTGTTGAATTAATAAGGGGAATGTTGGATTCGTTGGAGGACTTAAAGCGCCGTGGTTTACACGTCATTGAAGACTAGTCCTTTGCATAACAAAGCCATCAAACCGGACGCCAGAGATTCCGCGCCTGTTGCGCATGGCTTCGCCATTTTATGCGCAATAGGCGCGCCACCCTGTCGCCGTTTATGGCGGCGTTAACCCAAAGGAGTATCGTGAAAATATCACTAATGGCTGCAAAAGCAAGAAATGGGGTTATTGGCTGCGGCTCGGATATCCCGTGGAACGCTAAAGGTGAGCAGCTGCTTTTTAAAGCAATAACTTACAATCAATGGCTCTTAGTCGGCCGTAAAACATTTGAGGCAATGGGGGCTCTCCCAAATAGAAAGTATGCAGTTGTCAGCCGCTCAGGATCGGTAGCTACTAACGATGATGTGGTTGTGTTTCCATCTATAGAAGCAGCAATGAGGGAGCTAAAGACTCTTACGAACCATGTTGTTGTTTCTGGTGGTGGAGAGATCTACAAGAGTCTGATCGCCCATGCCGACACGCTACATATCTCGACAATAGATTCCGAGCCAGAGGGCAATGTTTTCTTTCCGGAAATCCCCAAAGAGTTCAATGTGGTGTTCGAGCAGGAATTTCATTCAAATATAAATTATCGCTATCAAATCTGGCAAAGGGGTTAACCATCCAAGCCATCGGACACATTTTGCTTCGCTGCGCTCAAAACGCAAAATGTGCCGCTGCTTAGCGGCGTTAGATGCACTAAGCACATAATTGCTCACAGCCAAACTATCAGGTCAAGTCTGCTTTTATTATTTTTAAGCGTGCATAATAAGCCCTACACAAATTGGGAGTTAGACATCATGAGCAACGCAGTGCCCGCCGAGATTTCGGTACAGCTATCACAGGCACTCAACGTCATCGAGCATCATCTGGGATCGACGTTGCTGGCCGTGCATTTGTACGGCTCTGCACTCGACGGTGGCCTGAAGCCATGCAGTGATATTGATTTGCTGGTTACTGTGACTGCACAGCTCGATGAGACTGTGCGGCAGGCTCTGTTCGTAGATTTCCTGGAAGTTTCCGCTTCTCCCGGCCAAAGTGAAGCTCTCCGTGCCTTGGAAGTTACCATCGTCGTGTACGGCGATGTTGTTCCTTGGCGTTATCCAGCCAGACGGGAACTGCAATTCGGGGAGTGGCAGCGCAAGGACATTCTTGCGGGCATCTTCGAGCCCGCGACAACCGATGTTGATCTGGCTATTCTGCTAACTAAAGCAAGGCAACACAGCCTTGCCTTGGCAGGTTCGGCCGCGGAAGATTTCTTCAACTCAGTCCCGGAAAGCGATCTATTCAAAGCACTGGCCGACACCTTGAAACTATGGAACTCACAACCGGATTGGGCAGGCGACGAGCGGAATGTAGTGCTTACTTTGTCTCGCATTTGGTACAGCGCAGCAACCGGCAAGATCGCGCCGAAGGATGTAGCTGCCAACTGGGTAATGGAACGCCTGCCCGTCCAACATCAGCCCGTGCTGCTTGAAGCCCAGCAGGCTTACCTTGGACAAGGGATGGATTGCTTGGCCTCACGCGCTGATCAGTTGACTGCGTTCATTTACTTTGTGAAGCACGAAGCCGCCAGTCTGCTCGGCTCCACGCCAATGATGTCTAACAGTTCATTCAAGCCGACGCCGCTTCGCGGCGCAGCTTAATTCAGGCGTTAGATGCACTAAGCACATAATTGCTCACAGCCAAACTATCAGGTCAAGTCTGCTTTTATTATTTTTAAGCGTGCATAATAAGCCCTACACAAATTGGGAGATATATCATGAAAGGCTGGCTTTTTCTTGTTATCGCAATAGTTGGCGAAGTAATCGCAACATCCGCATTAAAATCTAGCGAGGGCTTTACTAAGCTTGCCCCTTCCGCCGTTGTCATAATCGGTTATGGCATCGCATTTTATTTTCTTTCTCTGGTTCTGAAATCCATCCCTGTCGGTGTTGCTTATGCAGTCTGGTCGGGACTCGGCGTCGTCATAATTACAGCCATTGCCTGGTTGCTTCATGGGCAAAAGCTTGATGCGTGGGGCTTTGTAGGTATGGGGCTCATAATTGCTGCCTTTTTGCTCGCCCGATCCCCATCGTGGAAGTCGCTGCGGAGGCCGACGCCATGGTGACGGTGTTCGGCATTCTGAATCTCACCGAGGACTCCTTCTTCGATGAGAGCCGGCGGCTAGACCCCGCCGGCGCTGTCACCGCGGCGATCGAAATGCTGCGAGTCGGATCAGACGTCGTGGATGTCGGACCGGCCGCCAGCCATCCGGACGCGAGGCCTGTATCGCCGGCCGATGAGATCAGACGTATTGCGCCGCTCTTAGACGCCCTGTCCGATCAGATGCACCGTGTTTCAATCGACAGCTTCCAACCGGAAACCCAGCGCTATGCGCTCAAGCGCGGCGTGGGCTACCTGAACGATATCCAAGGATTTCCTGACCCTGCGCTCTATCCCGATATTGCTGAGGCGGACTGCAGGCTGGTGGTTATGCACTCAGCGCAGCGGGATGGCATCGCCACCCGCACCGGTCACCTTCGACCCGAAGACGCGCTCGACGAGATTGTGCGGTTCTTCGAGGCGCGGGTTTCCGCCTTGCGACGGAGCGGGGTCGCTGCCGACCGGCTCATCCTCGATCCGGGGATGGGATTTTTCTTGAGCCCCGCACCGGAAACATCGCTGCACGTGCTGTCGAACCTTCAAAAGCTGAAGTCGGCGTTGGGGCTTCCGCTATTGGTCTCGGTGTCGCGGAAATCCTTCTTGGGCGCCACCGTTGGCCTTCCTGTAAAGGATCTGGGTCCAGCGAGCCTTGCGGCGGAACTTCACGCGATCGGCAATGGCGCTGACTACGTCCGCACCCACGCGCCTGGAGATCTGCGAAGCGCAATCACCTTCTCGGAAACCCTCGCGAAATTTCGCAGTCGCGACGCCAGAGACCGAGGGTTAGATCATGCCTAGCATTCACCTTCCGGCCGCCCGCTAAATATCTCCTTTTGGGTTGTTAATAAAACATCCAATAAGTTGACTGTGCGTGAAAAAGAAAGTTTTGTGTGATGGCGTTGAAGATCGCACCGTTAAGCTCTTATGTGGGATGGTGCAGAGCTCGACGACTACCGATAAAACGCAACCGCCGCAAACAGACAAGAAAAAGCCCCAACTGATAACAGTTGGGGCTTCAGTATTGTGATTGGTGGAGCAATAGCACCCTGAACCCAAAACCTTCTCGCTCAACCGGTAGTGGCTGATAACAACTCGTGAGGGCTATTGCGGGTTAAGCATTTAGCGATGTCTAGGGCCAGACTGGACGTCTGAACGCAAGCCGCTGATACTGTACATAACCACAGTATCAGCGGAGGATACCCATGTCGCTGGCAAGGAACGCCACGGCGAGTCAATCGCCCACTCAAACAAACGGTTACGAACGCCACCAACCCGACCAGACGCTGCTCTACCAGCTGGTTGAGCAGCACTACCCAGCCTTCAAAGCCTCACTCGAAGCCCAAGGTCAACACCTGCCTCGCTACATCCAACAAGAATTCAACGACCTCCTCCAATGTGGCCGTCTGGAGTATGGTTTCATGCGGGTTCGCTGCGAGGATTGTCATCACGAGCGTCTGGTCGCCTTCAGCTGTAAACGACGCGGCTTTTGCCCTAGCTGCGGTGCCCGCCGGATGGCCGAGAGTGCGGCGCTGCTGATAGACGAAGTCTTCCCCAAGGAGCCCATTCGCCAGTGGGTGCTCAGCTTTCCTTTCCAGCTACGCTTTTTGCTGGCTCGCCATCCCCAGCTGATGGGCCAGGTCTTGAGTATCGTCTATCGTACACTCTCAACTCATCTGATCAAAAAAGCCGGTTACACCAAAGCCTCTGCACAAACTGGCTCAGTGACTCTTATCCAACGCTTTGGCTCCGCGCTAAATCTCAATGTCCACTACCACATGCTGTTTCTCGATGGTGTCTATGCCGAAGATGACTATGGCAAGCAACGCTTCCATCGTGTCAAGGCACCCACTTACGATGAGCTGAATACGCTCGCTCACACCCTCAGCCATCGCATCGCTCGCTGCATGGAAAAGCGTGGGATTTTGGAGCGTGATGCCGAGAATACGTGGTTGACACTGGAAGAGGGCGAAGACGATACGCTGACTCAATTACATGGTGCTTCGGTTACGTATCGCATTGCCGTCGGCCCCCAGCAAGGGCGCAAAGTCTTCACCCTGCAAACCTTGCCAGGGCGTGAGGATAAAGCCGACTCAAGCAGTCGAGTAGCCAACCATGCTGGTTTCTCGCTACACGCCGGTGTGATGGCCGAAGCGCATCAGCGGGATAAGCTTGAGCGCTTGTGTCGCTACATTAGTCGGCCAGCGGTTTCAGAAAAACGTCTGGCATTAACCGCCAATGGGCAGGTGCGTTACGAGCTCAAAACTCCGTACCGCAATGGCACCACCCATGTGATCTTCGAGCCGCTGGACTTCATCGCCAAACTCGCTGCGTTGGTACCTAAGCCGCGAGTCAACCTCACACGCTTCCACGGCGTCTTTGCACCGAACAGCAAACACCGAGTTCAAGTAACACCCGCCAAGCGGGGCAAGAAGCCCGACAAATCGGAAGGTCTCGATACTAACTGGCGTGACAAGAGTCCTGCAGAGCGCCACCGCGCCATGACCTGGATGCAACGCCTCAAGCGAGTCTTCAATATTGATATTGAAGTCTGCGAACACTGCGGCGGTCACGTCAAAGTGATTGCCAGCATCGAAGATCCGAAGGTCATTGAGCAGATTCTCAAGCATCTGAAACAGAAAACAGCCAAGGCGAATGCCGCCAAGCAGCGTGAGCTGCCACCAGAACGAGCGCCGCCACTGACTCCCAGCCTGTTCGATCCATCACAGAGTCGTCTCTTTGACTGACGACCCCAAATCCAACACTGCTCAACACTGCCAACTTTTAAACGGGGCGGTGGGGCAGTTTGTATCTCTCGAGCTATCAGGCTAGAGATTTTACCGCCAAATCGAACCTTATTAGAGCGGTTTAGGCTGGACCGGCAGTTAAAATTGGGGCTTGAGCGGTAAACGAGTGAGGGAATTTCAGGTAAGATACTTCGGATGAGGAGCAAAAAGGTGGTTTATACTTCCTATACCCCAGATTGAGATGTTAAGTGTGGTTGCTATTTATTAACACTGCGAACTGGATAAGTCTCAAATAATATTTTTTAAATTAAATCTAACGTTGGTGGGGATATAAGCGCAACGGTAGAGGAAAGTAGGGAGGGTAATATTCCGAGAAAATTAAGTGTAGCTGGATAATATAGGTCATACCATTCATTTTGGTCTACGATTATTAGTCTTTGTGATAAATAATGAGAGGTAATTGAATGGCTGGCTTAAACAAGGAAAAAAAGACCATCAATAAAACCAATTCTGCGCGTTTTCCGGCGCCGCCTTTTCAACAGCAGCAGCAGCCCTTTCCCGGGCTGGCGGGGAAAATGCAACCGCGCCCCGATCATGGAGAAGACAGCTATCAGGGAAGCGGTCGCCTGAATGGGCGCAAGGTATTAATTACCGGTGGGGATTCAGGGATTGGTCGTGCTGTTGCTATTGCCTATGCTCGTGAAGGCGCTGATGTTGCGATTAACTATTTACCTGAAGAAGAAGACGATGCGCGTGAAGTGGTCGATCTGATAAAAAAAGCAGGCAGAAATGTTTTGGCCATCCCCGGCGATATCCGTGATGAGGCTTTTTGCGGTCATCTGGTAACACAGGCGGTAAAAGGACTGGGAGGGTTGGATATCCTCGTCAATAATGCGGGTCGTCAGCAATTTTGTGAGTCAATTGAGGAACTCACCACAGAAGACTTCGACGCAACATTCAAAACCAATGTTTACGCTATGTTTTGGATCACCAAAGCGGCCATACCCCATCTTTCACCAGACAGCGTGATAATTAATACCTCCTCCGTACAGGCTTATGAGCCAAGTGAAATCTTGCTTGATTATGCTCAGACTAAAGCAGCTATCGTGGCATTTACTAAATCGCTGGCGAAACAGCTGGCCCCGAAAGGGATCCGTGTCAATGCCGTCGCGCCGGGTCCATACTGGACTGTACTGCAGTGCTGTGGTGGTCAACCGCAGGAAAAGGTGGAGAAATTTGGGGCAAATGCGCCGCTGGGACGCCCTGGTCAACCGGTGGAAATCGCGCCGCTTTATGTCACCCTGGCCGCTCGGGAGAACAGCTATACGTCTGGTCAGGTCTGGTGTTCTGATGGGGGGACCGGAACCCTCTAACGTTTACGCTCTGTGCGTCGAAAGTGACTTTTAAGGCAAGGGCGGACACTATTGTATAAGGGCGGGAGCGGTACTTACCGCTCCGTGAATGCTAACCAATCACCGCGATGCCAAGCCGCTCCATGAGCAACGACGCCTGGTAGTTGTCCAGCTTAACGCCTTGTAAATCAACGCCCCGAATATCTAAGTCACCCAACTCCGAATTGGTCAGATCGCAATGTGTGAAGTTCGCTGCTCGCCAGTCGAAAGTCGAAAACTCGCCGCCGGAGAGATCTGAACCACTGAACGTCGCGCCCAGTACCTGGGCACCCATCCAACGGTTTTCCCACAGCTCACACTTTTCCAACACGACTTTCGAAAAATTGGCGTAGCTTAGATTGGTATTCGTGATATATGCGCTACAAAACCAGGTGCGCGTGGTGATCATATTCATAAAGCTTGCGCCGCGGAAATCTGCGCCTTGTGCGCGGCAGTGGCGAATTTCAATGCCCAGCGCACTGGCATTGCGAAAATCCGCCATGGATAAATCACAGCTTTTAAAAATGGCATCTTTCAGCATCGCACGACTAAAATTGCACCCTTTCTGGCTTTCACGATCATAGAACTGACAGCCGATAAATTCAGTGCCGCTCAGGTCGGCACCTGAAAAATCACAGTTAAAAAATGTACTATTTTCAATTTTCTCACCGGTGAAACGGTTTCTGTCAATTTTTTCGCCAACGAGTGCCAGAGCCATATTTGTACCTGTTTTTTTATACAGTAATGGCGTCATGGTAAACCCTGATGGGGTTATGCGTCAAATCCGCCAATATGACATCTGCAAATGTGCGTTAAATCTGGTGTTTTTTCAGCAAAGCGCGAAGCTGATGGTAAGTCAGCCCCAGTAATTCAGCGGCTTTTTTCTGGTTAAATTTTGCCTGCTGTAAGCCGTGCATAATAAGCCCTACACAAATTGGGAGATATATCATGAAAGGCTGGCTTTTTCTTGTTATCGCAATAGTTGGCGAAGTAATCGCAACATCCGCATTAAAATCTAGCGAGGGCTTTACTAAGCTTGCCCCTTCCGCCGTTGTCATAATCGGTTATGGCATCGCATTTTATTTTCTTTCTCTGGTTCTGAAATCCATCCCTGTCGGTGTTGCTTATGCAGTCTGGTCGGGACTCGGCGTCGTCATAATTACAGCCATTGCCTGGTTGCTTCATGGGCAAAAGCTTGATGCGTGGGGCTTTGTAGGTATGGGGCTCATAATTGCTGCCTTTTTGCTCGCCCGATCCCCATCGTGGAAGTCGCTGCGGAGGCCGACGCCATGGTGACGGTGTTCGGCATTCTGAATCTCACCGAGGACTCCTTCTTCGATGAGAGCCGGCGGCTAGACCCCGCCGGCGCTGTCACCGCGGCGATCGAAATGCTGCGAGTCGGATCAGACGTCGTGGATGTCGGACCGGCCGCCAGCCATCCGGACGCGAGGCCTGTATCGCCGGCCGATGAGATCAGACGTATTGCGCCGCTCTTAGACGCCCTGTCCGATCAGATGCACCGTGTTTCAATCGACAGCTTCCAACCGGAAACCCAGCGCTATGCGCTCAAGCGCGGCGTGGGCTACCTGAACGATATCCAAGGATTTCCTGACCCTGCGCTCTATCCCGATATTGCTGAGGCGGACTGCAGGCTGGTGGTTATGCACTCAGCGCAGCGGGATGGCATCGCCACCCGCACCGGTCACCTTCGACCCGAAGACGCGCTCGACGAGATTGTGCGGTTCTTCGAGGCGCGGGTTTCCGCCTTGCGACGGAGCGGGGTCGCTGCCGACCGGCTCATCCTCGATCCGGGGATGGGATTTTTCTTGAGCCCCGCACCGGAAACATCGCTGCACGTGCTGTCGAACCTTCAAAAGCTGAAGTCGGCGTTGGGGCTTCCGCTATTGGTCTCGGTGTCGCGGAAATCCTTCTTGGGCGCCACCGTTGGCCTTCCTGTAAAGGATCTGGGTCCAGCGAGCCTTGCGGCGGAACTTCACGCGATCGGCAATGGCGCTGACTACGTCCGCACCCACGCGCCTGGAGATCTGCGAAGCGCAATCACCTTCTCGGAAACCCTCGCGAAATTTCGCAGTCGCGACGCCAGAGACCGAGGGTTAGATCATGCCTAGCATTCACCTTCCGGCCGCCCGCTAGCGGACCCTGGTCAGGTTCCGCGAAGGTGGGCGCAGACATGCTGGGCTCGTCAGGATCAAACTGCACTATGAGGCGGCGGTTCATACCGCGCCAGGGGAGCGAATGGACAGCGAGGAGCCTCCGAACGTTCGGGTCGCCTGCTCGGGTGATATCGACGAGGTTGTGCGGCTGATGCACGACGCTGCGGCGTGGATGTCCGCCAAGGGAACGCCCGCCTGGGACGTCGCGCGGATCGACCGGACATTCGCGGAGACCTTCGTCCTGAGATCCGAGCTCCTAGTCGCGAGTTGCAGCGACGGCATCGTCGGCTGTTGCACCTTGTCGGCCGAGGATCCCGAGTTCTGGCCCGACGCCCTCAAGGGGGAGGCCGCATATCTGCACAAGCTCGCGGTGCGACGGACACATGCGGGCCGGGGTGTCAGCTCCGCGCTGATCGAGGCTTGCCGCCATGCCGCGCGAACGCAGGGGTGCGCCAAGCTGCGGCTCGACTGCCACCCGAACCTGCGTGGCCTATACGAGCGGCTCGGATTCACCCACGTCGACACTTTCAATCCCGGCTGGGATCCAACCTTCATCGCAGAACGCCTAGAACTCGAAATCTAACGTCCGTTCGGGCATCGAGGTCCATGTCGGGGTGGGACGGGCCCGTGGCTTCAAGATCACTTGCAGTCCGACCGCGATGTCTTGGTTGCGCGAGAGGTTGTCGATATCCTCCACTTCCATCATCAACCCTGGATAATGCCGCCGCCGTCATCGCCGCCGACGCCCGTGCCGGGCTTTTCGGGCCTGTCAGGCTTGCTCGGCCTTCAGCCTGCCTGGGCGAGATCTCCGGCGGACGGATTAACGGCGGAGCTTCGCCGCCTTTCGTGCGTGTGAAGGCCGAAGATAGTTCTCTCAAAAACATCCGTTTATGAGAGATACCAAATGTCATTTTCAGAAGACGACTGCACCAGTTGATTGGGCGTAATGGCTGTTGTGCAGCCAGCTCCTGACAGTTCAATATCAGAAGTGATCTGCACCAATCTCGACTATGCTCAATACTCGTGTGGGCTCTGTTGCAAAAATCGTGAAGCTTGAGCATGCTTGGCGGAGATTGGACGGACGGAACGATGACGGATTTCAAGTGGCGCCATTTCCAGGGTGATGTGATCCTGTGGGCGGTGCGCTGGTATTGTCGCTATCCGATCAGCTATCGCGACCTTGAGGAAATGCTGGCGGAACGCGGCATTTCGGTCGACCATACGACGATCTATCGCTGGGTCCAGTGCTACGCCCCGGAGATGGAGAAGCGGCTGCGCTGGTTCTGGCGGCGTGGCTTTGATCCGAGCTGGCGCCTGGATGAAACCTACGTCAAGGTGCGGGGCAAGTGGACCTACCTGTACCGGGCAGTCGACAAGCGGGGCGACACGATCGATTTCTACCTGTCGCCGACCCGCAGCGCCAAGGCAGCGAAGCGGTTCCTGGGCAAGGCCCTGCGAGGCCTGAAGCACTGGGAAAAGCCTGCCACGCTCAATACCGACAAAGCGCCGAGCTATGGTGCAGCGATCACCGAATTGAAGCGCGAAGGAAAGCTGGACCGGGAGACGGCCCACCGGCAGGTGAAGTATCTCAATAACGTGATCGAGGCCGATCACGGAAAGCTCAAGATACTGATCAAGCCGGTGCGCGGTTTCAAATCGATCCCCACGGCCTATGCCACGATCAAGGGATTCGAAGTCATGCGAGCCCTGCGCAAAGGACAGGCTCGCCCCTGGTGCCTGCAGCCCGGCATCAGGGGCGAGGTGCGCCTTGTGGAGAGAGCTTTTGGCATTGGGCCCTCGGCGCTGACGGAGGCCATGGGCATGCTCAACCACCATTTCGCAGCAGCCGCCTGATCGGCGCAGAGCGACAGCCTACCTCTGACTGCCGCCAATCTTTGCAACAGAGCCTCCGTCGCCATGCTCACCTCGCTTTGGTGCACACGAGTATTGAGCATAGTCGAGATTGGTGCAGATCACTTCTGATATTGAACTGTCAGGAGCTGGCTGCACAACAGCCATTACGCCCAATCAACTGGTGCAGTCGTCTTCTGAAAATGACACTGTTTGTATATAATCATGAAAAAATGGTGAGTAGAGTTTCAGGGTAACAGGGGATGCTTATGTCGGTTTTCCACAACTGGCTACTTGAGATCGCATGTGAGAATTACTTCGTCTACATCAAACGCCTTTCCGCCAACGATACCGGCGCAACAGGTGGTCACCAGGTAGGGCTTTATATCCCTTCAGGTATCGTTGAAAAACTCTTTCCGTCTATCAACCATACCCGTGAACTGAACCCTTCGGTTTTTCTCACCGCACATGTGTCATCGCATGATTGCCCTGACAGCGAAGCCAGGGCAATTTATTATAACAGCCGTCATTTTGGTAAAACCCGGAATGAAAAAAGGATTACCCGCTGGGGTAGAGGCAGCCCACTTCAGGATCCTGAAAATACAGGGGCTCTGACGCTCCTGGCTTTCAAGCTTGATGAGCAAGGGGGGGACTGTAAGGAAGTAAATATTTGGGTATGCGCCAGCACTGATGAAGAGGACGTCATTGAGACCGCTATTGGTGAAGTTATACCCGGAGCGCTTATATCCGGCCCCGCAGGACAGATTCTAGGCGGACTATCTCTACAGCAAGCGCCAGTAAATCATAAATATATTCTACCTGAAGACTGGCACCTGCGCTTTCCGTCGGGAAGTGAAATTATTCAGTATGCAGCCAGCCATTATGTGAAAAATTCCCTTGATCCGGATGAGCAACTTCTTGACCGCCGGCGCGTGGAGTACGACATATTTCTATTGGTTGAGGAACTGCATGTTCTGGATATCATCCGGAAAGGATTTGGCTCTGTGGATGAATTTATTGCGCTGGCCAATTCTGTCAGCAATCGCCGTAAATCCAGAGCCGGGAAGTCGCTGGAACTGCACCTGGAGCATCTATTCATTGAGCACGGCCTGCGACACTTTGCGACGCAGGCCATCACAGAAGGTAATAAAAAACCCGATTTCCTTTTCCCTTCCGCAGGGGCTTACCACGATACTGAGTTTCCCGTAGAAAATCTGCGCATGCTGGCAGTCAAGACTACCTGTAAGGATCGCTGGCGTCAGATACTGAATGAGGCCGATAAAATTCATCAGGTGCATCTGTTTACACTCCAGGAGGGAGTTTCTCTGGCTCAATATCGGGAGATGCGGGAGTCGGGTGTCAGATTGGTCGTGCCATCATCTCTGCACAAAAAATACCCGGAGGCGGTGAGAGCTGAGCTAATGACGCTAGGTGCGTTTATTGCTGAGCTGACAGGGCTTTACGCAGATATTCCATAGATTATCTCCCGGCATAAATACCGGGAGGAGCGATCAGATTCGTTCAACCTTGCACGAATCGGCATTAACCGCTTTCAGGATATAAGGTTCAAGCAGTTTGGCTACGGCTTCAAACACGGGCACCACTACGGAGTTACCGAACTGCCTGTACGACTGAGTGTCTGACACAGGAATGCGAAAAGGCCTGCCATCTACTTTTTCAAAACCCATAAGGCGCGCGCACTCTCGCGGAGTCAGCCTGCGGGGCCGATGCGCCTGATTTTCTTCGTTCGCGAAGTCTGTTTCACCTGTGGCCATATCCCAGCCACGGTCTATCAGAATTTCAGACCCGTCTTTGTGATAGCGAGCAGAAAGCGTACGGGCAATGCTTTCTTTATTTTCAGGATTAACGAGGCCAAAACCGAATCCGTTACCCTTAGCTGCGTGCTTTTTGGCGTAGTTATAGAGATACTCCCAGAGTTTCGGCGTCAGTATATATTTGCTGTCAACCACGGGTTCCAGCAGTTCGCCAAATGACGGACGCTGTTCCGGATAAAAACGACTAATATCGCGCAGGGTAAAGCCCTGGTGAATGTTCAGATCACGGCGGAAACCGACCAAAACGATACGTTCTCGGTGCTGAGGTAAAAAGTGTTTTCCGTCGATAACTTTAGGATCGTTTTTGCCCATCTCAGCTGCATCCGCAACTTCATAGCCAAGTTCGTCGAGGGTATCCATGATGACTTTAAAGGTTTTACCCTTGTCATGGCTCTTCAGGTTTTTAACGTTTTCAAGAACAAAGATGGCAGGTTTTTTTGCGCGGATAATACGCGCCACATCGAAGAAAAGCGTTCCCTGAGCCTCACATTCGAAACCATGCGCGCGCCCGAGCGAGTTTTTCTTGCTTACGCCCGCAAGGCTGAACGGTTGACAGGGGAAACCTGCTAGAAGTACATCATGATCCGGCACATGCTCATTAATGTAAGCATAGGCATCGTTTTCAGGTACTTCAGGTTTATCACTGAGCGTGACTTCCCGAATATCTAGATTGAAAGTGTGTTCCTGAGCATCGTTAAACCAGTTAGCTTTATATGTGCGCACAGCCTCTTTATTCCATTCACTGGTAAAAACGCACTGGCCACCGATGGTTTCGAAGCCCTTCCGTATACCTCCAATCCCAGCAAACAGGTCAATAAACCGGAAGGCATAGTCAGGGTGATGTGCAGGCGCTTCCGGAAGCATTTTTCGTAGAAGTTCCTCTTCGGCTAACGTCAGCGTCTTAGGTGAGCACTTACCATTAATCCAGCGATTAAGAGTCTCGCGACTCCACTCATTTTTACCAACTTTTCTAAGCAGTTCAGCCACGTACTTCTGGTCATAGATTTCCAGCACCTGCCCGAGCAGCTTTTTATCATTTTCCTGTCGCAGTTGTTCTTCCGCTTCTGCTTTCTCAAGCAGATCCTGCGCCAGTAATTCAAATTCAGACATATTGCCTCCATTGGGTCTTATGGGTGAAACTGTATCACTCATTTGACCCAGATTGAATGTTTTTATCTGGATATTTAAACAGGTTTATTGTTAGGTAACGCACGTTGGCCACGCTGGAGCGTCTTCTGGGCCTGCTGTCGGCCTTTGAGGTCGTGGTATGGATGACGGATGGCTGGCCGCTGTATGAATCCCGCCTGAAGGGAAAGCTGCACGTTATCAGCAAGCGTTACACTCAGCGCATTGAGCGACATAACCTGAATCTGAGACAACATCTGGCAAGGCTGGGACGGAAGTCACTGTCGTTCTCAAAATCGGTGGAGCTGCATGACAAGGTCATCGGGCATTATCTGAACATAAAACACTATCAGTAAGTTGGAGTCATTACCGGTTCTCTTTGTCTTTTAGTGATTCTATAAACCTCATTACGTCTGAATATAAAAATCTATTATTTGATTTATGTGGCTCATGAGGTTGTGGGATGGTCTTGTTTTTGAATGTGCCAGTTTTCTTAATGGCAAAGATTAACTCACCTTCTGTTATTCCTAACATTTCAGCAAATGTTTTTGCTTCTATAGTTACTGACTTCATTTAATTAACTCTCATGGTATCGATTTTCTTTACCGGCATCTTTAACAATGGTGCTCGTTTCTAGTGTTGCTGCGGTACGCTTCATCATCGTCTGCGGGGCGGTTGCGATAGTGAAGGAGCTGCCGGGCGTGAGCAAATCTATCAGGCGCTGGCCGCTGATAATCTCCATCCGTTCACTGGCAATACTGACAGATTTTGAACCTGCGCCGGTTTTCCCGGTATGGCAAAACAGACCGCGACAGTTATGACGTTTAAGCAACTTCTCGAACTCCTGTACGTGCTGTAAAGCAATATGGCCGCGATAGCGTTTAGCCTGAATAAGATAGCGATATTTTCCTATTATTACCTGGCCGTCAATGCCTCCATCGCCGGTATAGCGTTTGTTTCTGATGGTTCTGAAGCCATGCGCTTCAAATCCTTCCAGCAACAGTTCTTCAAACACAAAAGGATCAATTTTCCTCAGGTAGTTAATTTTTTGGGCACTGTTGCAAATAGTCGGTGGTGATAAACTTATCATCCCCTTTTGCTGATGGAGCTGCACATGAACCCATTCAAAGGCCGGCATTTTCAGCGTGACATCATTCTGTGGGCCGTACGCTGGTACTGCAAATACGGCATCAGTTACCGTGAGCTGCAGGAGATGCTGGCTGAACGCGGAGTGAATGTCGATCACTCCACGATTTACCGCTGGGTTCAGCGTTATGCGCCTGAAATGGAAAAACGGCTGCGCTGGTACTGGCGTAACCCTTCCGATCTTTGCCCGTGGCACATGGATGAAACCTACGTGAAGGTCAATGGCCGCTGGGCGTATCTGTACCGGGCCGTCGACAGCCGGGGCCGCACTGTCGATTTTTATCTCTCCTCCCGTCGTAACAGCAAAGCTGCATACCGGTTTCTGGGTAAAATCCTCAACAACGTGAAGAAGTGGCAGATCCCGCGATTCATCAACACGGATAAAGCGCCCGCCTATGGTCGCGCGCTTGCTCTGCTCAAACGCGAAGGCCGGTGCCCGTCTGACGTTGAACACCGACAGATTAAGTACCGGAACAACGTGATTGAATGCGATCATGGCAAACTGAAACGGATAATCGGCGCCACGCTGGGATTTAAATCCATGAAGACGGCTTACGCCACCATCAAAGGTATTGAGGTGATGCGTGCACTACGCAAAGGCCAGGCCTCAGCATTTTATTATGGTGATCCCCTGGGCGAAATGCGCCTGGTAAGCAGAGTTTTTGAAATGTAAGGCCTTTGAATAAGACAAAACGCTGCCTCATCGCTAACTTTGCAACAGTGCCCGCTCAGCTGGTTGGTAACTATTTTCAACCCGGACTCCAGATCACCTGGGCCAGCTTCAAGGCAGCGCCGCAGATACTCTGACCGATTACCACCTGAAACCAGGTCTATATAGGCCAAAAGTTCATCTGATACTTTTGCGGTTATTGTTGGCATTCAGTCCTCACTTTGTGCATTTTTTAAACGAAAAAAGGGTGTCTAATACGGTGAAATCATAGTATTACCAAAGTAATAAATAAAAAATGTTTTAAATCAGTAAGTTAGATTAGATTTGTAATACCTGGGTAATACCGCAGCATGGTTAAATTTGGTTTTTTTTCTTTTAAATCAGTGAGATAGCGTGATTTATCACGCTGCGTTAGGTGTATAGCAGGTTAAGGGATAAAAAATCATCTTTTTTTGGTAGGGCGATCTCCGTAGGTTAAGGGTCATTTGGCTAAAAAGCGTCCTATTCTTTGATGGTCATACTTGCATGACCATCTGAGCAACCAAAAACTACAGATAAACTACAGATAAACTACAGATAAACTACAAAAAACGTTTTGCCTTAGTGTTGGAAGACTACAAATAGACTACAATAAAACTACAAAGAAACTACAAAAAACGTGACAGACTACAAATAGACTACAAGAAAACTACAGATAAACTACAAAACTCGATTGACCCCTTCTTACGAGTGTTGTAGAGTCATTTTCATACAACGGAGGGGGTTATGAATAAACCAGCAGATCTGAAACCCCGCAACTTATCGGCTGCTGTCAGATTGCGCCTAAATGAAATCGAGAACTGGCTGGACAGAGGGCTAACGCGGCATGAAATTGCTGAAATCCTCGACAGCGAATACAGCTTTTCGGTAACAGCCAAAGGGCTTGAGATGGCACTGTATAGAACGCGGCAAAACCGAAAAAATGTATTGCACAATACACATGATAAGAGTAGCGCGAAGGGTGCAGCGGAAAGTGTATTGCACAATACACAACCGTCTGAGCCTGAAGCGCAGGAAAGTGAAAAAGCAGAGAGTCCCGGCATTATTGATAAAGAATTCTTCAATAAAATCGGTGAGAATTTCGACCCTAAGAAGTTCAACAAAAAATTCTGAGGTGATTTATGAAAGTAGCGGTAATTAATTACAGTGGCAGTGTTCGTAAAACCTTAATTTCATCTTACCTGTTAGCCCCGCGGCTGACTGGTGCAAAGTTCTATGCGGTAGAGACTATCAACCAGTCTGCTTCCGATCTGGGTATTGAAAATGTGACCAGTTTTAAAGGTGACGACTTCTCACGTTTGATTGAGGGGTAATGACTCCAACTTACTGGTAGTGTTTTATGTTCAGATAATGTCCAATGACTTTGTCATGCAGTTCTCCCTTCAGGCGTGATTCATAAAGCGGCCAGTCATCCGTCATCCATACCACGACCTCAAAGGCCGACAGCAGGCCCGGAAGACGCTCCAGCGTGGCCAGAGTGCGTTCACCGAAGACGTGCGCCACAACCGTCCTCCGTATCCTGTCATACGCGTAAAACAACCAGCGCTGGCGTGATTTAGCGCCGACGAACCCCACTGTTCGTCTATTTCCGCGCAAACAATGACGTCACTGCCCGGTTGTATGCGTGAGTTTACCGACTGCGGCCTGAGAGGCGGTGTAAGTGAACTGTAGCTGCCATGTTTTACGGCAGTGAGAGCAGAGATAGCGCTGATGTCCGGCAGTACTTTTACCGTTACGCACCACGCCTTCAGTAGCTGAGCAGGAGGGACAAGTGATGGAGATGGAAGCCACTGGAGCACCTCAAAACCACCATCATACACTAAATCAGCAAGTTGGTAGCATTACCCAGAACTGGACAGAATAGGCTGTATGTCTAACTTCTGGCAGCCAGCAGTGCTCGCCGCAGCCGAGCGACAGGGCGAAGCCCCGAGTGAGCGAGGAAGCACCATGGAACAGTACTCATAAATTCTGCATACGCTCAATGCCTGCAAAATCACCTCCCATAGGGGTTATCCACTTATCCACGGGGATATTTTTATAAGATCTTTTTAAATAGTTGTTAGATTTTTATTTTTAGAATGCCCACAGGCCTTTATCCATGCGGGTTCCAGAGAGGGATCTGTGACAAAACGCCCTTTCAGTGTGACAAATCACCCTCAAATAGCCGCCATTTCTGTGACAAGTTGCCCTTAACCCTGTGACAAATTGCCCTCAGGAAGCGTTGCTTTTCACAAAGTTATCCATCCCTGTTGACTCTGTTTTATGAAGTGTGACAATCTTAAAGTCTGTCACACTTCGCATGGACCTGTCATGGCGGAAATAGCGGTTATAAACCATAAAAAACGTAAAAATAGCCCGCGGATTGTCCAGTCTAACGAGCTGACTGAGGCGGCATATAGTCTCTCCAGGGATCAAAAGCGTATGCTGTATCTGTTCGTTGACCAGATCAGAAAATCCGACGGCTCCCTGCAGGAACATGACGGCATCTGCGAAATTCACGTTGCTAAATACGCTGAAACATTCGGGCTGACCTCCGCTGAAGCCAGTAAGGATATACGACAGGCTTTAAAAGGTTTTGCGGGTAAGGAAGTGGTTTTCTATCGCCCTGAAGAGGATGCCGGCGATGAAAAAGGGTATGAATCCTTTCCCTGGTTTATTAAACGTGCGCACAGCCCATCCAGAGGGCTTTACAGCGTACATATCAACCCATATCTGATTCCCTTCTTCATCGGGTTACAGAACCGGTTTACGCAGTTCCGGCTCAGTGAAACAAAAGAGATTACCAATCCGTACGCCATGCGTTTATACGAATCTCTGTGCCAGTACCGTAAACCTGATGGCTCAGGTGTCGTGTCCCTGAAAATCGACTGGATCATGGAACGCTACCAGCTACCTCAAAGTTACCAGCGTATGCCGGACTTTCGCCGCCGTTTCCTGCAGGCAAGTGTTGACGAGATCAACAGCCGGACACCAATGCGCCTTTCTTACATCGAGAAAAAGAAAGGCCGCCAGACGACGCATATCGTATTTTCCTTCCGTGATATAACCTCCATGACGATTGAATAGTTGAGGGCTATCTGTCACAGATTTAAGGGTGGTTCGTCACATTTGATCTGGAAAGTTGAGGGTGATTTGTCACAGTTTTGCTGTTCCCTCCCTGGCATCCTGCGCTTACTCATAGTTTTTTTGGCTGTAACCGGTAGTGGAGCCAGAATTGAGGGCAATTTGTCACTCTATCCTGAGGGTAGTTTGTCACACTAGATTTTCTCCCTCTTCCCGGGTAATGGTGCCAACTTACTGATTTAGTGTATGATGGTGTTTTTGAGGTGCTCCCGTGGCTTCCATCTCCATCACTTGTCCCTCCTGCTCAGCTACTGAAGGCGTGGTGCGTAACGGTAAAAGTACTGCCGGACATCAGCGCTATCTCTGCTCTCACTGCCGTAAAACATGGCAGCTACAGTTCACTTACACCGCCTCTCAGCCCGGTACACACCAGAAAATTATTGATATGGCCATGAATGGCGTCGGATGTCGCGCCAGTGCACGCATTATGGGCGTTGGCCTCAACACGATTTTACGACACTTAAAAAACTCAGGCCGCAGTCGGTAAACTCACGCATACAACCGGGCAGTGATGTGATTGTCTGCTCTGAAATGGATGAACAGTGTGGTTACGTCGGCGCTAAATCACGCCAGCGCTGGTTGTTTTACGCGTATGACAGGATACGGAGGACGGTTGTTGCACACGTCTTCGGTGAACGTACTATGGCCACGCTGGAGCATCTTCTGAGCCTGCCGTCGGACTTTCAGGGCGCGTGGTTCCTTTTAAACACCAGCTCTGTATCTCTTTTAAAGATCCTTTAATAAATTCTGTAAATCCATAACCTGTTCATCGCCTGCATTGTGGACCGGCTCGGGAGAATGCCCGCCCTTGCAGCGACCAGACGGTCGCGCCGGTTCGGCAACGTCAGTGAGAGCTCCCTTCGCTACGCGACGGGCCCCGGCCGGAGAAGCAAATTAGTTACAGCATTCAAAAGGAAATCCATCATAAAACCGGCGCCGGTTTGCCGGCCAGGTGCCCCTCCCCACCACTGAAAAGCGCCGCCGCCCCGGCCGAAGGCCGGGAGTAGTGTCGCTTTTAATGATGGGTGTTGTAACTACTCTTCTTCATCGCTGTCGGTGGAGCTGCGG
Source organism: Leclercia adecarboxylata (assembly GCF_006874705.1). Taxonomy (NCBI): domain Bacteria; kingdom Pseudomonadati; phylum Pseudomonadota; class Gammaproteobacteria; order Enterobacterales; family Enterobacteriaceae; genus Leclercia; species Leclercia adecarboxylata. The sequence continues at coordinate 29,312 of NZ_CP035381.1, forward strand.
GCAGTTCTTTGGTACACGCTCGTAAGCGGCCCTCCGGCCCGCTAACGCGGAGATACGCCCCGGCTGCGGCTGTCGCCACTCCGACCGCGTACAGAGGCATCTGAGACGTTTTTAGCGGGTATAGCTTTGCAGCTACCGCGTTAAGTTCCCTGGTGTCGCTGAGATAGTTGATGAACATCCCCCTAAGCGTCAGCAGCAAGCTGCCGCCGCTAAGGCCCCGGAAATCACGCCCTTTACGTCGTAAACGCCGTAAAGCCCGCTCACCGGGGTTAAAAGGGATTACTTTGACTTCTTCATTGCTGTTAGCGGGTTAAGGCTAATCAGGGCAGGGGGTAGGGTGGCAGAATTTATAGCCCGGCAACCGGCTACGCCGGGCTTTCGGCGCCATTTGACTCCACAGACACATGTAACCTCATCTGGCGCCTCCATGCCGCTGACGCGGCATCAGGAAGTGTAGACTTTAACGTCTGCTTTGTGCCAGGAGCGGAAGTTGTTAATTACAGTTTGCGTGGATCACGGGTCAGGGTCACTCTACTTAATACTACTCGTCCCCACCTTCGGTGATCAGACCTGACTTTTTCAGCTCAACCGCCAGCTCCTGTAAGCTCGGGCGAATTGCTTTTTCCAGACGGGTCATACCATCAATCATCCAGCTAATGATGTCAGGCCAAAGTTCTTTGTTTCCGCCGTCAAATGCTTTTGCACAAACAACCTGGCAGCTTTTTCTCTCAGGCAGTAGTCGCCAATTGAGCATCCCACCAAACTGCGACTCAATATGCGTTTTGCGCTCTGACAGACGCTCAAACAGCCATGTATTTTCTACCGCATCTGAACGTGAAATATTGAGCTGAATGCGAGCATCTTTTTGCGAGAAGATCACTTCAAAAGGCACGCCACTAACCCCCGAACCCGCTGCCAGCCAATGGTCTGTCGTAGGTGCTCGGTTGTTAAATAATGAACATGTGCTGGTACGGAATTTTTCCAGTGCTAACGACCAGAACTCACGGCGTAAATAATGTCGTTGTTGCAGTTCGCTACTGCTTGAGGTGGACTGCTCTTCTGCCTCTTTCTGCGCCATTCCAATCATGTAGGATTCCGCTTCAGGAGTCGGAATGACCTGCCGTATATCGACAAAAACATCCTCGGCAAAGAGGTACGGCGTCGCTTTGAAGCATTGCACTCGGATGCCAAACTGCATTAGCCATAGTGCAGTATTGGTAACTTCTTTGCGGAAATTCGCCGCTACCATGATAACGCGCTGTGTCCCTTTTCGATTGAGCACACCTTCTTTCAAACTTTCCCAGCCCATAAATTCTGCAATAACTTCTGCCGCAGGGCGGATTTCCGAGGGTTCATGTTGTGTAATATAAAGCTGAAAAATTTCGACAACGCTTTCCTGACGAAGGTTGGCGCAGTAACCCGCATACTTCAGCGCCTGCCAGACCACGTCACGCCCTGAATCATCAAGTTTATTCTCGATAATGACCAAGTTGCCTTTTTTGTCGATAGCCAGCAGATCGAGACGTTCGTTAGTCTCATCAAAACCAGCAAACTCTTTCTGAATAATTAAAAGTTCGTCCTCTTTATCATCTTTCTTAGTCAACGCTTGAGGATTGTTTGCCAGCCACTCTTGCAAATGATCGCGTTCGCGAAAACCAAGACTGCTAAAAGAGACTTCCATGAGCGACTTGAGGCTATTGTTTTGCCGATCAATCTTATACATTTTCTATCTCACATCCTGATTGTTTTGCTTCTGGCAGAATTATCTTATTTGGGTTTGAGGGTAATGGAACGGAAACGTACGCTAAGAAGATAATTGTTTGTTTATATTGAAATTTAAATTTCTCAATTCCCCATTTATCATATCCTCCGGTAGCGTGAGCTGACAAGCTCCCTGTTGACTCACACCTAATGCTGCTAGCAATGTCCGTAGATCGCTCATAGCGGACTGCGCTCACTTACTGCTGTGAGCGTTACATTGAGTTTAATGCCAGCCAGGTATAGTCAGGTTGACAGTACTTGTTTCAGACCTTCGTCATTAAAAACGGTTCCGGTCTTCAGGACGCCATAACACCAGTGCACCAGTTTCCGCATCAGCGCGCCAATGGCCACCATTTTAGGTTTACCCCGCAGGCACATCTCATCGTAGGTAATGACTCCAAATTATTGATAGTGTTTTATGTTCAGATAATGCCCGATGACTTTGTCATGCAACTCCACCGATTTTGAGAACGACAGCGACTTCCGTCCCAGCCTTGCCAGATGCTGCCTCAGATTCAGGTTATGCCGCTCATTTCGCTGCGTATATCGCTTGCTGATAACGTGCAGTTTTCCCTTCAGGCGGGATTCATACAGTGGCCAGCCATCCGTCATCCATATCACCCAAAGGGTGACAGCAGGCTCATAAGACGCTCCAGCGTCGCTATAGTGCGTTCACCAAATACGTGCACAACAACCGTCTTCCGGAGCCTGTCATACGCGTAAAACAGCCAGCGCTGCCGCGATTTAGCCCCGACGTAGCCCCACTGTTCGTCCATTTCCGCGCAGACGATGACGTCACTGCCCGGCTGTATGCGCGAGAATACCGACTACGGCCTGAGTTTTTTAAGTGCCGTAAAATCGTGTTGAAGCCAACGCCCATAATGCGGGCGGTTGCCCGGCATCCAACGCCATTCATGGCCATATCAATGATTTTCTGGTGCGTACCGGGTTGAGAGGCGGTGTAAGTAAACTGTAGCTGCCATGTTTTACGGCAGTGAGAGCAGAAATAGCGCTGATGTTCGGCAGTGCTTTTGCCGTTCGCACCACCTCGTCAGTAGCTGAACAGGAGGGACAGCTGATAAAAACAGAAGCCACTGGAGCACCTCAAAAACACCATCATACGCTTAATCAGTAAGTTGGCAGCATCACCGAAACTGCCTACCTGATTCGTTTAGCTACGTTCGTATATGAGTCAGAGAATGAAATTTAAACAGGATGCATCACTTGTTGAAACATGTAAGATAAATCTTATCTACGATATTTAAGGAAAGGCACAGCGTGGCGACTTATCGGGCTTACTACGGGCAGGACAGAGATCGTGAATACTTTGAACGCATATTTCAGTCAGCAAACATCAATTTCATCATTGGCTCAGGAGCATCACTGCCTGCAATCAGCGTGTTAGGTGATATTGAAAGCGAGCTTGAGGCTCTGGTCCGCGCCGGAAATGATGATGAATACTTCAGTAAATCTGAGTCTTTTCTGGACAATGTATGGAAGGCAAACAACGTCCTCCTGAAGCGAAGCAGGCCCGCAGAGGTAATCCTTCCTACTTTAATAGATGATGTCGTATCGACACAAAACAACTACGCGAAGCTCATGCGGGCATTAGAAATGCTTCTAACGAGGCGGCGGACTGGATTGCTACCGCGGCGCATCAACCTTTTTACGACTAACTATGATTTGTTCATTGAGGATGCGGCGGTTAAAAATAACAACGTCATTCTGAATGATGGATTCCGTCAGCGCGCTGATATTTACAACCGGACAGTATTCGATGCCAAATGTTTTTATCAGACCATACACGCAACCGGAAACCTTTATAATTACAGCGTGGAACTACCTACGGTGAATCTCATCAAGCTGCATGGTTCCCTTTCCTGGCATAGCTATGATAAGGAAATCTATTATTCCATTAAGGATATGAAGCCAGTTGCGTTCAATACACCAAAGGAGAAGCAGGACTGGGTTATGTCACATCAACTGGTTCTGCCGCGAAAGGATAAATTTCGTGAAACCTTACTTGAAAACGTGTATTACGATCTACTACGGACTTATTCAAATGAGCTGGATAAAGAAGGCTCTTTGCTTATAGTTTTCGGATTTTCTTTTGCGGATGAGCATATTGAAACCCTTACCAAAAAAGCGCTACGAAACGCCACGCTCAAAATTGTTATATTCGCTTACAACGAGGCGGCTAAAGACCTATTTCTTGGTAAATTCCGAGATTATTCCAACGTTGATGTGGTTTTTACTCCTGGAGCTCCGTTGGACTTCAAAAAGATGAATGAAATTATAACCAGCTTTCTTGGAGGTATGAAATGACCTCCGCTTTTGTTAACGAAGAAGCAGTATTAAGGATCGGTGAGGTTCGTGAAGTATCGGGCAGAACACTCAGCGTGCTTGTCGATAAAAATAAAAATCTGAGTGACCTTTTCTATCACGGTAAGGTGCTCAAAAATGTTTCAGTAGGTAGTTTCATCGAAGTCAAAAAAGGCTTCATGAGTCTGATTGCAAAGGTAGAAACCGAGAAGATTGTCGAGGAAAAATCACCTGTTGGTAGCGGAAGCGATTCGCTTCGCTTCCGACGCTATCTTACAGCCTCACTGGCAGGCTACATTGACCGGAACGGGCGCTTTACTGGCGGAACACGCGAGTTACCCCTTATCGGCAATGAAGTTTTTCTGATGTCTGAGGAACAACTTCATCTTATCCACTCGATCGCGCCAGCGGGCGAGTCTGGGCTGAATTTTTCGCGCACCGATCTCGAAGATATTGATATCACTCTCCCGATAAGCGGCCTTCTCAACTCACACATCGCCATCTTCGGTAATACTGGCAGCGGCAAGTCCAATACTCTGGCCGCGCTTTACCAGCATGGCTATGAGGCCCTGAAAAACCTACTAGGCGAAGGATTCAGAAGTCGGTCACGGTTTCTTTTATTTGATTTCAATGGTGAATATGGTGGGAGAAGTTGCATTACGCGCGACAAGGTTGTTTACAATCTTAGCACGCATGATGAAGAGGGTGATCGCATTCCGATGCCTGCTGAGATACTGCTTGAGCATGAGATTCTCTCTGTCCTGACGGATGCCACCGACAAAACGCAGAAACCTTTCCTGAAGCGAGTACTTGAATTCAAAAAGCGAGTGGAGTCGAAGCTGAACCCTCAGTCATATTTTCGTGAAATTCTGAAACGGCGGGTCACCGAAACTCTGTTTGGTTGCGAAAAGAAAAAAAGTGACGACCTGATTGATTTATTCCGTCCCGTACTTAAGGACGAAGACCTGATAGCAGATATTGAATTTTTTTATAACAACGGCGGCGTATGGCGAACTAAGACAGGTGTTTACTTTTCTAATGAAGAAAATACTCATCAGTGCAATATGTACCAGAGGGCTCAGAATTATGAATTTCCCGAAGATATAATGGAAGAGTTGCTGGACTATATGTATGTTCAGCTAATTATTGAATATCTTTCAAGTCGCTCAAATCCTGAACATCTTTCTCCTGTCATCAACCGAATGAGCGGACTGAAAAAAGATATTCGTAAAATTTTCAATACTGCATCCGGCGGAACCATCTGGGCAGAAACGAACTTTGTTGTCCTGAACCTTAATATGGTCAATCTGACCATGAAAAAAACGCTACCACTTTTAATGGCCAAATGGGCCTATTCAGCAAAAAAAATGGATAAGGTACCGTCCACTCTCCATCTCATCATAGACGAAGCACACAATATCCTTTCGAACACCTCGTTCAGGGAATCAGAAAGCTGGAAGGATTATCGGCTCGAAACGTTTGAAGAGATAATTAAGGAGGGCAGAAAATTTGGCGTCTTTGTGACGATATCCAGTCAGCGACCAAATGATATCTCCCCGACTATCATTTCTCAGGCACATAACTATTTCATTCACCGGTTGATAAATCAGAACGATCTGTATGCTATTGAAAAATCCGTTTCCTACATAGACCGCATGACTGAAGAATCTATTCCAACGCTTGCAACCGGCACCTGCATATTCAGTGGCGTGATCTGCCCTATGCCACTTAAGCTTCGTATAAACGAGCTGTCTTTCCGCAAAAAGCCGCACAGCCATACGCTGAATTTTGAAGACCTAATGCTTTAGCCACGGCTGCCGCTTCTCTGAGCAGAACGGCAGCCTGTCTCCCCGTTCAGTGTGAGCAGATCAGCTAATGCTGGAATCGCGTCCGGCTCGGTCACCTTCATAAACGCCGCCTCAAACTAAAGATTCTTCTTGTAGTACTAGCAGTAATTACAAAAAGTGCTTTTATGCTTTTTAAGCATTGCTTTTATATTTTTAATAATGTCAGTTTTTATCCCTCACTCCTTTCTTTTCTTGAGATCCGAAAACTCCAAGTTCCGGATCTGCTTCAGCCCCGCCGGCGCGCAGCGGCCAGGCAACACAAGATGTAGAGGTGTTTCCAGCTGTCAGTGACCCTATATGTTGTGTCCCTCCCCTCCCCCGTGACCGGCCGCTCACCACCCTGAAAGGGCGCTGTGGTTATTCCGTGTGCGTGGTACACTTCCGGAAACTGTGGAATAACATAAAAGTCGGATCCGGCCAGAGCGGCCGTCAGGTAATTTAATTACGTTGTTATATGGCTGCTTATTATTTTAGTATGTGAAAATCACTCTCGTGAAAGTCACTGTCGCGACAGAGTGGCACTCATCTGACGATGATTGAGGTGTGGTAAAATTGCACGGCTAACTATTCAACTGAGGAAAGGACATGTTTACTGCATTCAATGAGAGAAATGATTTCAGTTATGCTTTTGAAAAAATCCGTAATGCGATTTCCGCGCCAGGAGAAAATAATCTTTATGCTGCAACAGAATTAGGTCTTGGCATTCTGCTCCGTAAATACGAGCAGTTTCGCCAGGAACTGGATGCGGCCGGTGAGCTGGGAAACTGGGAATATGATCTCGATACCTACAATCACTGTATTGCGGTGCTGCAACGTTACTTCACCGGCAATCCATCCGGACTGACAGAACGTGATGCCCGGATTTACAGCCATTACCTGCAGACTGAGCACAAAAGGTTTGTGAAACTGGCTGAAGAGCTGGCTGCCGGCCGCTGACTACGGACAGAGGGCGGGATTTCTCAGGAATATAAAGGGGTAAATGATCAATGACTGATATACAGGCCGCAACTGAGAGTATAGTTGCTGCGACATCCCATCCGGTTTCCGTACAGCTGATTAATCAAGGGGCGGGGATCTGGGGAAACGTGGCAACCGGGCTTATCACTGGCCTGCTTACTGGGGGTATAACACTCACTGGCATCTGGCTGACACATTATTTCACGCTTAAGCGTGAGAGACAGGCGTCAGAAGATAAAATGAAAAAGGAACTGCATTACATTGCCACCGAGTTGGTATTCATGCTTGAACGGTATGCTGAGGGTTGTTTCCGGGTTGTGACGGATGACGGCCAGGATGATGATGCCCCCCAGCCTGAGAGAAAAGCTGTCACGAATTACCCTGAACTGAATCTGATCGATGTCTCCGGTGACTGGCGGACTTTAGAGCCACGTCTTATGTATCGCATCCGTGAACTGCCGGTGCTCCAGGATGAGGCCCACAGGGCAATTGCATATGCCGCCGAATACTCCGACCCTCCTTGGCATAAGGACTATTTCAGGGAACGGCAGTATCAGTTCACGCGCTTGGGCATCAACGCTGTCATTCTTGCCGTCCGTCTGCGCAAGGCAACCGGGATGCCCGAAACACGTCTTACAGGTCATGATGAATGGTCTGCAGTTTCCGTGTTTCGTAAAGTCTGGAGGCGCGAAAGAGCCCTGCGCGCTGCTGAAGCTACCCGCAACAGGGAGTGGAATCAATTAGTGATACCTGATGGAATGTCAAACCAATGAGCGGCCTCTTATCATATTCTCACCCGCAGCAGCCGGCGCAAATGCCGGTGGCCATTGACTATCCCGCCGCGCTGGCCCTGCGCCAGATGGCGCTCGTTCAAGATGAACTACCGAAATACCTGCTGGCACCGGAAGTCAGCGCCCTGCTCCATTATGTGCCCGATTTGCACCGCAAGATGCTGCTGGCAACCCTCTGGAACACCGGCGCACGTATCAACGAGGCGCTGGCGCTGACCCGGGGGGATTTTTCGCTGGTGCCACCGTATCCGTTCGTGCAGCTGGCCACGCTTAAGCAGCGCACCGAAAAAGCGGCCAGGACAGCCGGCCGAGCTCCCGCCGGTAGCCAGGCTCATCGTCTGGTTCCGCTTTCCGATCACCACTACGTCAGCCAGCTGCAGATGATGGTGGCCACCCTGAAAATTCCGCTGGAAAGACGCAACAAGCGTACCGGCAGAACAGAGAAAGCCCGCATCTGGGACATCACCGACCGGACAGTACGGACCTGGATTGGCGAAGCGGTTGAAGCGGCCGCCGTCGACGGGGTGACATTCTCGGTGCCGGTCACCCCGCATACGTTCCGCCACTCCTACGCGATGCATATGCTGTATGCCGGCATACCACTGAAGGTTTTGCAGAGCCTGATGGGCCACAAATCGATTAGCTCGACGGAAGTCTATACGAAGGTGTTCGCACTTGATGTTGCTGCGCGGCATCGAGTTCAGTTTCAGATGCCCGAAGCGGATGCGGTAGCCATGCTGAAAGGGAATATTTAAGTACTTAGGAGAATGATGCTGGCGAACGTCCTGCTCGCCGGGGAGGTCTGTCAGACGTTATCTGGACCAGCTGACGGGAATATCTGCTCTGTATTCCTCATACTGCTCATAGATCGCATGCTGAAGCATCGTAATACGTTCTGACAACCTGTTGGCGTCCGACATATGCCGCCATTCCCCCTCAATAGTGGTTTTCTGTCCATCCGGGAGATTGAGCGTGATCAATACCTTTGTATCACGAATAATCACCCCGTCAGTGAAAGAATTAAGACCACTCCTTACGGTATTATCTATCTGTATAGTTTCAAGTTTCATCTTGTTACCTCCTGTTGACCGGATCCCAAGCATAGATATCTGAATTCAAATTGCCTAGTGAAATGTCTGGATATGCCGCATTTTTCCCCTTATACAGCGAAGCTGGCCAAAGGCCAGCCCGCTTGGATTTATCGCTTTTGCCAGTAGATCAGCATGGCAAGGAACAGGATTGTTGCCCCCTGAGAAGCGGTCAGGAAAGTTTCCAGCAATGACATTATCGTAAAACTCCGCATTATTAATTTCAGGTGTGTGATTCAGGGGCCTTAGTCCCCCTTTTACAGGACGTAGTGTTCTGTCACGACGGAAGCCAGGGTTAATAAAAACGATTCGAATATGTCTGCAGGGACGATAGAAATCTTCGTGCGGGTTGTCTCGCTGTAGCCGGCTCTGGAGAGCGACTCGGGGGAGGAGTAGTATCTTCCGGCCACGGATATGATCGAGCCAGCAGTGCTCGCCGCAGTCGAGCGACAGGGCGAAGCCCCGAGTGAGCGAGGAAGCACCAGGGAACAAAACTTATAAATTCTGCTTACGCTCAATGCCTGAAAAATCACCTCTCCTCGGGGTTATCCACTTATCCACGGGCATATTTTTATAAAGTACTTTTTTATTCTTTTTCTTTATTTTACATCTTTTAGGGAGCCTGAAAGCCGCGTACAGTGCGGCCTGAGAGGGGGCCTGTATGGGCAACTGGTAAACATAATATGGGAAATTAATCACGTATCAGTGGGTTTTGTGTCAACAAGCTATGGGATACGCATCAACAAGCTATGGGAAAGAGGTCAAGTTCAGTTCTCAATTATCCACTTGTGGATAAAGTGCAGATTTTTCCGGTGGATAAGTATCGCGATAGCTTGCAATTTCTGTTTTCACTGTCATTATGGGTGGGTAAAAATTTACCCATAGGCATTGAAATGGATACTCAAGCACTCTTGCCAGCTACTAAAACGTTTAAAAAACGCGCCAGTATAAAGCAATCTAACGAATTGACCGAAGCTGCATATTACCTGCCTCTTCAGGCAAAACGTGTGCTGTGGTTATGCCTCATGCAGGCCTATTTTAATGACAGCCAGGAAGATGACTCTGACGTATTGCCGCTCTTCAAAATCAGCGTTTCCGATTACGTCAAATACTTCAATGTCGCTACGTCTGTCGCCAGTCGTGATGTGAAGGCTGGGGTAAATGCTCTGGGCGAATCAACGGTTACCTTTTATCCAAAAGAAGGTGAGTTTGAAGAAGTTAAACGTCCGTGGCTGGCTGAAGCAGGAATGAAGCGAGGCCGGGGTTCCTGGCAGATTGAATTTAACTACAAGGTCATGCCATTCCTGGTCGGCTTAACCTCCCAGTTCACTACCTATTCTCTCTATGACTGTGGCCAGCTTAATAGTGTTCGTGTCATCCGGCTTTATGAAAGCCTGTGTCAGTTCCGGAGCACTGGTGTCTGGATCACCACACATGACTGGTTATGTGAAAGGTTTATGCTCCCTGCCTCGCAGAAAAACAATATTGCTGAAATGAAGCGTACCTTCCTGGAACCTGCTCTGAAGAAAATTAATGAGAAGACGCCATTAAAGGTAACATATACCACTGAAGAAGATGGTCGCTTGCTGTTTAATTTTCTTGATAAAAAACAATAGTCTGTAATTTTTATTTCCTCCCCCCTTAGTTTGTTGCTGACATATGGGGGGATACTGAACTTGCTGTGTTTCCCATAGTGCTTGCCTAACTTGACCTGTTTCCCGCAATCGCGGCTGTCTGCGTAGTTGACCTGTTTCCCACAGTCCGGGCCGTCTGCGGAGTTGACCTGTTTCCCACAGTCCCGGTCGTCTGCAAAGTTGACCTGTTTCCCACAGTCCCGGTCGTCTGCAAAGTTGACCTGTTTCCCACAGTCCGGGCCGTACGCGGAGTTGACCTGTTTCCCACACTCCCGACCGTCCGAGAAGTTGACCTGTTTCCCATAGTCCGGGCCGTCCGAGAAGCTGACCTGTTTCCCTTAGTCCGGGCCGTCCGCGAAGTTGACCTGTTCCCCACACTCCCGGCCGCCCGCGAAGTTGACCTGTTTCCCACAGTCCGGGCCGTCTGCAAAGTTGACCTGTTTCCCACAGTCCCGGCCGCCCGCGAAGTTGACCTGTTTCCCATAATCCGGGCCGTCCGCGAAGTTGACCTGTTCCCCACACTCCCGGCCGCCCGTGAAGTTGACCTGTTTCCCATAGTCCGGGCCGTCCGCGAAGTTGACCTGTTTCCCATAGTCCGGAGCGTCCATTAAAGTTGACCTGTTTCCCACAGAGGATGGAAAACTCTTCTTGTGCTGAGCGTAAGAGCTATCTGCCGGAACGGTTCCTCTTCGCTTCCTCGCCAGTTCGCTCGCTACGCTCGGTTACATGGCTGCGGCGAGCGCTGATACATAAGGCTCAGCATTGCACTGGTCGTAACTAAAATCAGAATCCTTCTGAATGACTCTCCTGTCTTGCAAGTTGAATACCTTTCTCAAAGCCCTTTTGTATGAGTTGCTGTTGATGGTCAAAAGTGCGTCTGCGTGTTGCTGCAGTGTGATTTAGTAGCACGCCCGTCGAGCTTCATCCCCCTTCTGTTGAGAGCGAAATCAAAACAATATGATTTTTTTCTTGCAACATGACACTTTTTGTTCAAAATGACAAAAAACGTCATGAGGTGATAAATGGACAATATTGAGCAGTTACGGAAAGTCGCTACACGTGCAGGTAAGCTTCTGACATCTTTGAGCGAAAGTATCCGACAGCAAAAAGAGGAATTGAAGCTTACCGAGTTCTATCAGGAATACAGCAAAGCCGCTCTGTATAAGCTGCCTAAGCTCAGTAAAGGCAGTGTTGAGTATGCTGTGTCCGAAATGGAAGCCGGTGGCTACATTTTTAAAAAGAAACCTTCTGGTAATACGATGAAATACGCGATGACGATTCAGAATGTCATCGATCTGTATAACCATCGTAAAGTACCGAAGTACAGGGATCGCTTCGATAAAGCCTTTACGATTTTTGTATGTAATCTTAAAGGTGGTGGTTCCAAGACAGTTTCTACCGCTTCATTATCACATGCTTTTCGAGCTCATCCTCAGCTTCTGTTCGAAGACCTGCGTATTCTGGCCATCGATTTCGATCCGCAGGCATCTCTGACAATGTTCCTGAGCCATGAGAATTCAGTGGGCTTGGTTGAAAATACGGCTGCTCAGGCCATGCTCCAGAACGTGTCTCGTGAAGAATTACTTTCCGATTTTATAGTACCGTCTATTATCCCTGGTGTTGATGTAATCCCCGCTTCCATTGACGATGCATTCCTTGCTGAAGGCTGGAAGGGATTGTGTGAAGAACATCTGCCAGGGAAAAATATTCATGCGGTGCTTAAAGAGAACATTATCGACAAGCTCCAGCATGACTACGACTTTATTTTCCTTGATAGTGGTCCTCACCTTGATGCGTTCCTGAAAAACTGCATTGGGGCGGCAGACCTGATGTTGACCCCTCTTCCACCGGCGACGGTTGATTTTCATTCTTCCCTGAAGTTTGTGGCCAGCCTCCCTGCCCTCATAGATTCCATCGAAATGGATGGGCACACCTGCAATCTCATCGGTAATGTCGGCTTCATGTCCAAGATCCTGAACAAGTCTGATCACAAAATTTGCCATAGTCAGGCCAAAGAGGTTTTCGGTGCCGATATGCTAGACATGGTTCTGCCAAGACTGGATGGTTTCGAACGTTGTGGGGAGACTTTTGACACAGTTATTTCAGCAAATCCAGCAACCTATGATGGAAGTACAGAGGCACTAAAAAGCGCAAAATCAGCAGCGGAAGACTTTGCGAAGGCAGTCTTTGATCGCATCGAGTTCATTCGTACTAACGGAGGTATGTGATGTCGAATGAGAAAAGAAAAACCATCGGCAGACAGTTAAATACTCAGGCGTCAATGCTCGAAATGGCTGACACCGGTAGAAGTCAGGTATTTACCTTAAAAACCGGCAGGAAGGTAACGTTCAGGTTTGTTCGGGTGCCTGCATCTGAAGTTGAAAGTAAGACCTTCGTAAACCAGGAAAACAATGGAAGAGATCAACTTGCACTGACCAGGGAGTCTCTGAAATCCATTATCCAGACGATTAAGTTTCAGCAGTTCTTTCCCTGTATTGGTATTAAGCAAAGTGAAAGGATTGAGATACTGGATGGTTCAAGACGGCGAGCCTCAGCAATTTTTGTCCGTACAGGCCTTGATGTAATGGTTACCGAAGAACATTTATCAGCTGATGAAGCTCGCCAACTGGCTAAAGATATCCAGACAGCTAAAGAACATAATCTTCGGGAGATTGGTCTGAGATTGATCGCTCTTAAAGAGTCCGGATTTAATCAAAAGGAAATTGCTGAACTGGAGGGATTATCTCAGGCTAAAGTTACCAGGGCGCTGCAGGCGGCGGCCGTACCGCAAGACTTAATTTCTCTGTTCCCGGTTCAGTCGGAGCTATCGTTTAGTGATTATAAACTTCTTTTAGAAGTTAATGAAAAACTCGGTGAAAAGGGATTAACGCCTGAAGAACTCATTCAGTCTGTATCAGCTCAGCTCGATGCAATTTTGAGTGATGGCGAGCGACCAGAAGACGAACAGAAAGCCAGTATTCTGAAGCTGATTTCTCAGGCATCTCAGGCATTGATAGATCCATCTCCCAAGGAAAAGTCAGTGGTTTCCCCACTCTGGTCTTTTGAAGAAAAGGACAAGTTCGCGCGTAAGCGTGTGAAAGGGCGCACGCTGACTTATGAGTTTAGCCGTATGTCAAAAGTGATTCAGGATGAACTGGACAAGGCTATCAACGAAGTCCTTGACAGAAATTTGAGTCAATAATTTCGCCATGGCGATTTCACATCTAACTTATTGTAATTAGGCAGTTTAGGTTGAGAATTTCACGGTGAAATCGCCATGGTTTCACGCCAGTTTCGCTGCAGGAATATCTGACCATCGTGTCGTATAAGCAGGAGAAAGCATCTCCCGTTTCATCTGCCATTCCGGGGCCATACCCCGCCCCGCAAACCATACTTTACCCAGCCCTGAGTTGTTGATCCCGTCCAGAACCCTCATCAGCTCAGCACTGTGAGGGCGTGGCGGGCGTTCGTCGAACAGTTGCAGCTGCGAAACTCCGGAGCCGGTGAAGTCATTCAGCATAACTCCGGCTTTGGCATACCGGTGCCCATCCCTCCAGATACGCTCCAGAGCCGTTGTAGCGGCTGCAATGATGTCCCTGGTGTCCTGAGTGGGTGTAAGAAGTTTTTCCGTAGCCACGTTGCCGTAGTAAGGCTCTTTAATGGCGAACGGAGACGTTTTGATGAAAACGGAAATATGCCGGCAATACTGGTGCTCTTTACGCAGTTTTTCAGAGGCCCGCTCTGCGTGCTGACAGATAGCCTGACGGAGTGACTCGTACTCCGTGATCTTCACGCCAAAACTGCGGCTGCAGACAATTTGCTGTTTCGTCGGAGGGGCTTCCTCAAGCGAAAGGCAGCTTTCCCCGTTCAGTTCCCGTACCGTTCGCTCAAGGACGACAGAAAAATTTTTGCGGATGAAGGCCGGGTTCGTCAGAGCCAGATCGAGCGCGGTTTTTATGCCCAGCACATTTAGCTTGCGTGCAATACGGTTACCCACCCCCCAGATTTCTTCAACCGGCTGCAGTGAAAGCAGTTTCCGCGTCCTTTGCGGATTTCCCCTGGTCAGAGCGAGTACGCCATGAAACTGTTTCCACTCTTTTGAGGCCCACTGGGCTGATTTTGCGAGGGTTTTCGTTGGTCCGGCGCCCACGCCAATGGTCAGGCGGGTACAGTCATACACCTGCTGACGCAGCTGCCGGGCGAAGTCCTCAAGCCCCATACAGTGCTCCACGCCGGTCAGGTCGAGGAACATCTCATCAATTGAATACTGTTCCACCCTGGGGGCCAGTTCCTCCAGGCAGTTCATCACGCGCGCCGATATCGAGGCGTAAAGTTCATAATTACTTGAAAACGCATATATTTTTTCCGGGTATCTTTCGTTTTTTATCTGAAACCACGGAGTTCCCATTTTGATCCAGGGCTTCGCCTCGGCACTGCGAGCGATTACATTCCCGTCGTTGTTGCTCAGGACGACTATCGGCTTTCCTTTCAAATCCGGGCGGAAAACACGTTCACAGCTGGCATAGAAGCTGTTCACATCGGCCAGGGCAAACATCAGTACATCTCCCTCGGGCGGTGGATGATATGCGTGACGACGCCAAAGATATCCAGCTCGTCGGGATCAGGATAAATCGGCGACCAGGAGGCATTCATGGGCTGCAGCGTCAGTCGCGGCGTCAGCAGAAGCCGTTTCACCGTAAACTCCCCCTGCATGCTGGCGACAACGATATCGCCGTGCCGCGGCTTTTCAGCACTGTCCACAACCAGCAGATCGCCATTGTACAGACTGCCGTCGGCCATGCTGTCTCCGCTGGCACGCAGGTAGTACGTCGCGCTCGGATGCCGTATGCAGTAATCATGGAGATCCAGATCGGACTCGACATAGTCAGCAGCAGGGCTGGGAAAACCGCAGCTGGCCAGATCGGCAAACAATGGATGGGCCTGTGGCGGGAGTTCTTTCCCGGTGCTGAAAAGTTGTAGTTTCATCTTTCCTCCTGACACTCTAATTTTACTGGTTATACATACAGTGTGCGCCGGGAGACCGGTAGAGATCAAGGGGTGAAAGTCCCCGACCATTGAAGGACCAGCAATCCACAAGGTCCCCGAGTCATGCGTTGCATACCGCGAGGTATGGGGCGAAGCGTTGACAGGGGTGTTGACAGGCCAGCCATTGAGCCACGAAATGTATATTAAATTACCGGGTGCCGACGTTGTACTGTTAACGGAAGGCAACATCATAGGGTGCGATACTGCGAGTGCCACATGGACCCGGCGGGGTCTGAGACCCTGGCATGTCAATACGATCTCTACGCGGGAACCGGGAGATCTCCCCTCTGACCATCTGCCAGTGTCGGAGATGGCCCGCACCGGGAAGACGAGGAGTCATAGCCGGTGATGTACGGAGAGGAGAAGTCGGACTCGCTCATAGTAGCGGCGAAGCAGGCGAACAACCCGAAAGGAGCGGAGTCAGTGGAGCGAAGGAGCGGGGCCAAGGGGAACGCGGAACAGCCACACATGCGCCGGACACAGAGCCGGGAAAGCATGTCACAGAGGCTGTCACGCGTGCGGGAAGCTGCGAAGCAGCGGAAGAAAGAACGGTTTACAGCATTGTTCCACCTGCTGACAGTCGAAGCACTGGAAGCCGCATTCCTCTCCCTGAGCAGGAAAGCGGCCGCCGGAGTGGATGGCATCAGGTGGATGGACTACGCCGGAAACATGAAGAACAACATAACAGATCTGCACCGGAGGCTACATCAGGGCAGCTACAGGGCGCAGCCCGGCAGGCGTCACTACATCCCAAAAGCGGATGGAAAACAACGCCCGCTCGGCATCGCCTCGCTGGAGGACAAGATCGTCCAGTATGCGCTGGTGAAAATCCTGAACGCAGTCTATGAAAACGACTTTATGGGGTTCTCATACGGGTTCAGACCCGGGCGAAGCCAGCACGATGCACTGGACGCACTGGCCACAGGGCTGGTACGCACTAACGTAAACTGGGTACTGGATGCCGACATCAGTCAGTTCTTTGACAGGGTGAGCCACGAATGGCTGATCAGGTTCACAGAGCATCGGATCGGCGACCGGAGGGTAATCAGGCTCATACGTAAGTGGCTCACAGCCGGGACGTCGGAGGAGGGTCAATGGCGAGCAACGGAGGAAGGCACCCCACAGGGTGCGGTCATCTCACCGCTGCTGGCAAACATATACCTCCACTACGTCTTCGATCTGTGGGCGCATCAGTGGCGACGTCGCTATGCCACAGGCAATGTGGTAATGGTCAGATACGCCGATGACATCGTCATCGGGTTCGACAAACGATACGATGCCCGGCGCTTCCGTATAGCCATGCAGCGCAGACTGAGGGAGTTCGGACTCACGGTTCACCCGGAGAAAACCCGTCTGATGGAGTTCGGCCGCTTCGCTGCCGAAAACCGTGCCATCAGGGGAAAAGGCAAACCAGAAACGTTCAACTTCCTCGGGTTCACGCACATCAGCGGGAAAGATCGCAACGGCAGGTTCATGCTGATACGAAAGACCCGCCGGGATCGGATGACGGCAACTCTGAAAGCCATCAAAGACGGTCTGCGAAGGCGCTGGCATTACTCAATCCCCGAACAGGGAAAATGGCTCAGGAGAGTGGTTCAGGGATACCTGAACTATCACTCGGTACCGGGCAACTTCCCCACCATGCAGAAGTTCAGGACACACGTAACAAACCTCTGGCGCCGGGCGCTCAGGCGCAGGAGCCAGAAGGATGATACGACCTGGACGAAAGCAAACAAACTGGCAGCCGCATGGCTACCAAGGGTTCGGGTTCTTCATCCATGGCCTGTGGAGCGGTTCACCGCCAGACACCCGAGGCAGGAGCCCGGTGCGTAAATCGCGCACGCCGGGATCTGTGCGGGGGGTATCCGGTAACGGGTATCCCTACCGCGACATAAAGGGCGGTGAAATTTCTGCAAGTGATGGGGGAGTGCCGGTCAGAACGTCCCCGAAAACAAACCGCCCCCGGATTCAGGAAGGGCGAACTGACCGGCTGCGGCAGTGTAACACCGCACACCACAAAGGCAGCACTGACGTCGTCAGTGCTTTTTTTACCTGTCCTCCGGACGCTGAAGGGCGATTTCACCCGTGCAGCTAAAGGGGCGGTAAGTCCGGGTGTGCACATCGTCATTTTCTCCTGTGATGCCTTTCTCCTGCGTATCAGCTTCCGGTAATCGTCCCCCGTCACAACCTGGTCAGCAAGGGTAAATGGCACGCTGCGCGCCCTTGCAGACCAGAACGACTCCGGGCAGGCCGAACCGTCAGGCGATACGAAGACGAAATTCACACTGACGGAGAAACAGCCATGACGATGAACCTGCACACTCAGACAACCGCCCCTAAAGCTTCACAGGCGACCAGCGTATCCCCGCTGGAGCAGTCAGGCTCCTCAAAAACGAAATTTTCCAGGGGCAAAAGCAAAGCCCGTGCTGGCGCAGTCAAAACAGACCTTTACCAGACCGTAACGGACAGCATCATTGCAGCCCTGGAAAGCGGCGTTAAACCGTGGGTGTGCCCGTGGGTTCGCAACGGCGCAGCGGCGGGATTACCGGCCAACTTCAGCACCGGCACGGCATACAGCGGAATTAATATCATGCTGCTGTGGTGTAGTGCGGCAAAACAGGGTTTTCAGGACGAGCGCTGGCTGACCTACAAACAGGCGCAGGAGCTGGGCGGCCAGGTTCGTAAAGGTGAACACGGCACGACGGCCATCTTTTACAAGACTCTGGAGAAAGAGGACGAGGACGGGGAAATCGAAAAAATCCCGATGCTGAAAGCCTTTACCGTGTTTAACGTGGAGCAAATCGACGGCCTGAGCATCGAGAGCGTGCCGCAGCCGGTTGCCGGTTTCGATCCGCTGCCGCAGGCGGAAGCACTCATGACCCGGAGCGGGGCAAAAATCACCGAGCAGGGCGTAAAGGCGTTCTATCGTCCGGCCACCGATGAAATCGTCCTGCCAGAGCGGTTCCGCTTCGCGGACGCGGCGAACTTCTACGCCACCGGCCTGCATGAGCTGGTTCACTGGACGGGGGCAGCGTCCCGCCTCAATCGTGAAAAAGGCAATAAGTTTGGCTCTGAGGCGTATGCGTTTGAGGAACTGATCGCCGAGCTGGGCAGCGCGTTTCTGATGGCGGATTTGGGAATTACGGGAGAGGTGCAGCATGAAAGCTATATCGCGTCCTGGCTGAAAGCCCTGAAGGGAGACAAGCGCTACATCTTTAAAGCGGCGGCAGCGGCCTCAAAAGCGCACCGCTGGCTGATGGACTGCTGACAGCTGGAGCCCTGCGGTGCAGGGCTTCAGAATTTTTGAAAGAGAGAGAATCAGGGAGGGAATTATATAAGTCACTGTTTTTTATAATTCTGTAACGCGGCCGGCATCAGCTGCAGGACGTCCTGCAGCTGATGCCGGCACGGGAAAAAAAACAGGACAGATTCAAAAAAAATGAACCCTTTTTCAGGCGGCAGCCGTTACGTATCTGGGATACGTAACGGCGCGATGTCTTACGTAAAAAATGACGTAACGGCTTTCGCCGCCGCAGCTAAAGGGGCGGTAAGTCCGGGTGTGCACATCGTCATTTTCTCCTGTGATGCCTTTCTCCTGCGTATCAGCTTCCGGTAATCGTCCCCCGTCACAACCTGGTCAGCAAGGGTAAATGGCACGCTGCGCGCCCTTGCTGACCAGAACGACTCCGGGCAGGCCGAACCGTCAGGCGATACGAAGACGAAATTCACACTGACGGAGAAACGACCATGACGATGAACCTGCACACCCCGACAACCGCCCCTAAAGCTGCACCGGCGACCAGCGTATCCCCGCTGGAGCAGTCAGGCTCCCCAAAAACGAAATTTCCTGAAATCAAAACCGTCAAAACGGCGGTGGTTAAACTGATCAGCGACATCGAGGGCAACCTCGATCAGCGTCTGGCATATCGCGAGGCCGTAGAGGGATTGTGCCAGGAGGCGGCCAACCGGATAACCCAGTGCATGCATTCACGCAGTACAGGGCAGACGCTACGTGATCTCCGCGAGCTGCTGTCGGTGACGCTGGACACCATTATCGTGGTGGAGTTTGAAGGGGAGCAGACCCGTCTCAACTATGGCGGACGTTCAGCAGAAGACGTGATCGCCATGCTGAAAGCGCTGCATCTTGAAGGGCGCAAAGCCTGGCTGGAAGTGGAGTAAAAAAAAAAGCCCCGTCCGCAGACGGGGCTGATTCAGTACAGGGCATTCAGCGGGGTGCCCTCATCCCACAGGCGGTTAAATTCTCGCTGGTACGTCTCCGCCAGCTGCGGCGCATCCTCGATCAGCAGCACGTTTTCCGCGTTGCGTGAAACGGCGCTTGCCGTGTAGTTAAACGACCCGGTCTGGACGTTTTTGCCGTCGATCACCATAAACTTGTTGTGCATGATGGCGTAACGGCCGTTAAGGTGCACCGGCACGCCCTGGTTTATCAGATACGTCACGGCGGTGTAGCGGTCGCTGTTCGCCTTTTCGTCGGCCACCACGCGCACGGCCACGCCGCGCCGGTTAGCACCGGCGAGCGCCGTCGCGACCGGCTTACTGGTGAAGCTGTAGGCCGCGACGTCAATGCTCTGCCTGGCGTTGTTTATGGCGCCGAGCACGATTTCAAGAGCAGGGCGCCCGTCAGACGGCGAAAAACCCGCCGTCAGGACGGGCGCGGCGGTGGCGAACGCGGGCACGCAGAGGGCGGCGGCCAGCACCAGAAGGGTGGTTTTACGCATAGTTGTCCAGCTCCAGGTTTTTCAGTTCATCGAGGGTGTAAAAGCGGAAGACGTCGCGGTGTTTTGCCTCCAGTTGCACATGCTGGTTTTTCACGATCACGCTGGCGATGCTGTCGAAAATAATCTTCAGGGCGCGCTTTTTCGCCTCGTCCGGGGCGACGTAAAACGCGTACCGCCATTTTTTATCGCTGATAGCCAGCAGGTGGCTCGCCATGATGGACTGATAGGGGTCGTCTCAGAATTCGGAAAATAAAGCACGCTAAGGCGTAGTCACCCCGTGACTCCCCCGCGCCGATGCAGCGAGCTTCGTTCCGTCTTGCAGTGACGCAATCAGCGGGCAGGAAACGTTCCCTTTCCGCGCATGGCAGGCGCACACCAGTTCAGACAGCACGGCCTCCATGCGTGCCAAGTCGGCCATCTTCTCGCGCACATCCTTGAGCTTGTGCTCGGCCAGGCCGCTGGCTTCCTCGCAATGGGTGCCATCCTCCAGCCGCAGTAGCTCGGCGATTTCGTCCAGGCTAAAGCCCAGCCGCTGGGCCGATTTCACGAACCGCACTCGTGTTACATCCGCCTCGCCATAGCGGCGAATGCTGCCATAGGGCTTGTCTGGCTCCGGCAGCAGGCCCTTGCGCTGGTAGAACCGGATGGTCTCCACATTGACCCCGGCCGCCTTGGCAAAAACGCCAATGGTCAGATTCTCAAAATTAATTTGCATATCGCTTGACTCCGTACATAACTACGGAAGTAAGCTTAAGCTATCCAAACCAAATTTGAAAGGACAAGCGTATGTCTGAACCACAAAAGTCTGAACCACAAAACGGGCGCGGCGCGCTCTTCGCCGGTGGGCTGGCCGCCATTCTTGCGTCGGCCTGCTGCCTGGGGCCGCTGGTTTTGATCGCCTTGGGGTTCAGCGGGGCATGGATCGGCAACCTGACGGTGCTGGAACCCTATCGCCCGTTCTTCATCGGCGCAGCGCTGGTCGCGCTGTTTTTCGCCTGGCGGCGCATCTACCGCCCGGCGCAAGCCTGTAAACCGGGTGAGGTCTGCGCGATTCCCCAAGTGCGAGCTACTTACAAGCTCATTTTCTGGATCGTGGCCGCGCTGGTCCTGGTCTCGCTCGGATTTCCCTACGTCATGCCATTTTTCTATTAATCACAGGAGTTCATCATGAAAAAACTGTTTGCCGCCCTCGCCCTCGCTGCCGTTGTTGCCCCCGTGTGGGCCGCCACCCAGACCGTCACGCTGTCCGTGCCTGGCATGACCTGCGCCTCTTGCCCGATCACTGTCAAGCACGCGCTTTCCAAGGTTGAGGGCGTGAGCAAGACCGACGTAAGTTTCGACAAGCGCCAGGCCGTCGTCACCTTCGACGATGCCAAGACCAACGTCCAGAAGTTGACCAAGGCGACCGAGGACGCGGGCTATCCGTCCAGCCTCAAACGCTGATCCGTTAACCGAACTCGGGAGCGACACATGGGACTCATCACGCGCATCGCTGGCAAAACCGGCGCGCTCGGCAGCGTCGTTTCCGCGATGGGCTGCGCCGCCTGTTTTCCTGCCATCGCCAGCTTTGGCGCGGCCATCGGACTGGGCTTCTTGAGCCAGTACGAGGGGCTATTCATTGGCATCCTGCTGCCGATGTTCGCCGGCATCGCGTTACTCGCCAATGCTATCGCTTGGCTCAATCATCGACAGTGGCGACGCACGGCGCTCGGCACGATAGGCCCGATCTTGGTGCTGGCAGCGGTGTTTTTAATGCGGGCTTACGGCTGGCAGAGCGGTGGACTGCTCTATGTCGGCCTGGCCTTGATGGTTGGGGTGTCGGTCTGGGATTTCATCTCGCCAGCACATCGCCGCTGCGGGCCGGACAGCTGTGAATTGCCAGAACAACGTGGCTGACGGCAACAGCCGTAGCCACCACAGAAAAGGAAAAATACATGACCACCCTGAAAATCACCGGGATGACCTGCGACTCGTGCGCGGCTCACGTCAAGGAAGCCTTGGAGAAAGTGCCCGGCGTGCAATCGGCGCTGGTGTCCTATCCGAAGGGCACAGCGCAACTCGCCATTGAGGCGGGCACGTCATCGGATGCGCTGACTACCGCCGTGGCCGGACTGGGCTACGAGGCAACGCTTGCCGATGCGCCACCGACGGACAACCGCGCCGGCCTGCTCGACAAGATGCGCGGCTGGATAGGGGCCGCTGATAAGCCCAGTGGCAACGAACGCCCGTTGCAGGTCGTCGTCATTGGTAGCGGTGGAGCCGCGATGGCGGCAGCACTGAAGGCCGTCGAGCAAGGCGCGCAGGTCACGCTGATTGAGCGCGGCACCATCGGCGGCACCTGCGTCAACGTCGGTTGTGTGCCGTCCAAGATCATGATCCGCGCCGCCCACATCGCCCATCTGCGCCGGGAAAGCCCATTCGACGGCGGCATGCCACCCACACCGCCGACGATCTTGCGCGAGCGGCTGCTGGCCCAGCAGCAGGCCCGTGTCGAAGAACTCCGTCATGCCAAGTACGAAGGCATCCTGGACGGCAATTCAGCCATCACCGTTCTGCACGGTGAAGCGCGTTTCAAGGACGACCAGAGCCTTATCGTTAGTTTGAACGAGGGTGGCGAGCGCGTCGTGATGTTCGACCGCTGCCTGGTCGCCACGGGTGCCAGCCCGGCGGTCCCGCCGATTCCGGGCTTGAAAGAGTCACCCTACTGGACTTCCACCGAGGCCCTGGCGAGCGACACCATTCCCGAACGCCTTGCCGTAATCGGCTCGTCGGTGGTGGCGCTGGAGCTGGCGCAAGCCTTTGCCCGGCTGGGCAGCAAGGTCACGGCCCTGGCGCGCAATACCTTGTTCTTCCGTGAAGACCCGGCCATCGGCGAGGCGGTGACAGCCGCTTTCCGTGCCGAGGGCATCGAGGTGCTGGAGCACACGCAAGCCAGCCAGGTCGCCCATATGGACGGTGAATTCGTGCTGACCACCACGCACGGTGAATTGCGCGCCGACAAGCTGCTGGTCGCCACCGGCCGGACACCGAACACGCGCAGCCTGGCATTGGAAGCGGCGGGGGTAGCCGTCAATGCGCAGGGGGCCATCGTCATCGACAAGGGCATGCGCACCAGTAGCCCGAACATCTACGCGGCCGGCGACTGCACCGACCAGCCGCAGTTCGTCTATGTGGCGGCAGCGGCCGGCACTCGTGCGGCGATCAACATGACTGGCGGCGATGCGGCCCTGGACCTGACCGCAATGCCGGCCGTGGTGTTCACCGACCCGCAGGTCGCCACCGTGGGCTACAGCGAGGCGGAAGCACATCACGACGGGATCGAGACCGACAGTCGCCTGCTAACACTGGATAACGTGCCGCGTGCGCTTGCCAACTTCGACACACGCGGCTTCATCAAGCTGGTCATCGAGGAAGGTAGCGGACGGCTCATCGGCGTGCAAGCGGTGGCCCCGGAAGCGGGTGAACTGATCCAGACGGCGGTGCTCGCCATTCGCAACCGTATGACCGTGCAGGAACTGGCCGACCAATTGTTCCCCTACCTGACCATGGTCGAAGGGCTGAAGCTCGCGGCGCAGACCTTCAGCAAGGACGTGAAGCAGCTTTCGTGCTGCGCCGGATGAGGAAAAGGAGGTGTTCAATGAGCGCCTACACAGTGTCCCGGCTGGCCCTTGATGCCGGGGTGAGCGTGCATATCGTGCGCGACTACCTGCTGCGCGGATTGCTACGGCCGGTCGCGTACACCACGGGCGGCTACGGCTTGTTCGATGACACCGCGTTGCAACGGCTGCGCTTTGTACGGGCTGCCTTCGAAGCGGGTATCGGCCTGGACGCACTGGCGCGGCTGTGCCGGGCGCTGGATGCTGCGGACGGTGACGGTGCGTCTGCGCAGCTTGCCGTGTTGCGGCAACTCGTCGAGCGTCGGCGCGAGGCCCTGGCCAGCCTCGAAATGCAACTGGCCGCCATGCCAACCGAACCGGCACAGCACGCGGAGAGTCTGCCATGAACAGCCCAGAGCACTTGCCGTCTGAGACGCACAAACCGATCACCGGCTACTTGTGGGGCGCGCTGGCCGTGCTCACCTGTCCCTGCCATTTGCCGATTCTCGCCATTGTGCTAGCCGGCACGACGGCCGGCGCGTTCATCGGGGAGCACTGGGGTATTGCAGCCCTCACGCTGACCGGCTTGTTTGTCCTGTCTGTGACGCGGCTGCTGCGGGCCTTCAAGGGAAGATCATGACCGCTTCCCAGCCAGCCGAGAGTGGGCAGCTTTGAGCTTCGCTACCAATCTGGAGGAGTACCACCATGAACGCAAACGCCCCGAACACTGCCAGTTGCACCACCTGCTGCGTATGCTGCAAAGAAATTCCGCTCGATGCCGCCTTCACCCCGGAAGGCGCGGAATACGTCGAACATTTCTGCGGGCTGGATTGCTATGAACGCTTCCAGGCACGCGCCAAGGCCGCGACAGAATCTGACATTGCGCCTGTCCCTGGCGGTTCGCAGCCGTCAGATTGAGGCATACCCTAACCTGATGTCAGATGCCATGTGTAAATTGCGTCAGGATAGGATTGAATTTTGAATTTATTGACATATCTCGTTGAAGGTCATAGAGTCTTCCCTGACATTTTGCAGGGAATTCCATGACTGGACAGCGCATTGGGTATATCAGGGTCAGCACCTTCGACCAGAACCCGGAACGGCAACTGGAAGGCGTCAAGGTTGATCGCGCTTTTAGCGACAAGGCATCCGGCAAGGATGTCAAGCGTCCGCAACTGGAAGCGCTGATAAGCTTCGCCCGCACCGGCGACACCGTGGTGGTGCATAGCATGGATCGCCTGGCGCGCAATCTCGATGATTTGCGCCGGATCGTGCAAACGCTGACACAACGCGGCGTGCATATCGAATTCGTCAAGGAACACCTCAGTTTTACTGGCGAAGACTCTCCGATGGCGAACCTGATGCTCTCGGTGATGGGCGCGTTCGCCGAGTTCGAGCGCGCCCTGATCCGCGAGCGTCAGCGCGAGGGTATTGCGCTCGCCAAGCAACGCGGGGCTTACCGTGGCAGGAAGAAATCCCTGTCGTCTGAGCGTATTGCCGAACTGCGCCAACGTGTCGAGGCTGGCGAGCAAAAGACCAAGCTTGCTCGTGAATTCGGAATCAGTCGCGAAACCCTGTATCAATACTTGAGAACGGATCAGTAAATATGCCACGTCGTTCCATCCTGTCCGCCGCCGAGCGGGAAAGCCTGCTGGCGTTGCCGGACTCCAAGGACGACCTGATCCGACATTACACATTCAACGATACCGACCTCTCGATCATCCGACAGCGGCGCGGGCCAGCCAATCGGCTGGGCTTCGCGGTGCAGCTCTGTTACCTGCGCTTTCCCGGCGTCATCCTGGGCGTCGATGAACTACCGTTCCCGCCCTTGTTGAAGCTGGTCGCCGACCAGCTCAAGGTCGGCGTCGAAAGCTGGAACGAGTACGGCCAGCGGGAGCAGACCCGGCGCGAGCACCTGAGCGAGCTGCAAACCGTGTTCGGTTTCCGGCCCTTCACCATGAGCCATTACCGGCAGGCCGTCCAGATGCTGACCGAGCTGGCGATGCAAACCGACAAAGGCATCGTGCTGGCCAGCGCCTTGATCGGGCACCTGCGGCGGCAGTCGGTCATTCTGCCCGCCCTCAACGCCGTCGAGCGGGCGAGTGCCGAGGCGATCACCCGTGCTAACCGGCGCATCTACGACGCCTTGGCCGAACCACTGGCGGACGCGCATCGCCGCCGCCTCGACGATCTGCTCAAGCGCCGGGACAACGGCAAGACGACCTGGTTGGCTTGGTTGCGCCAGTCTCCGGCCAAGCCAAATTCGCGGCATATGCTGGAACACATCGAACGCCTCAAGGCATGGCAGGCACTCGATCTGCCTACCGGCATCGAGCGGCTGGTTCACCAGAACCGCCTGCTCAAGATTGCCCGCGAGGGCGGCCAGATGACACCCGCCGACCTGGCCAAATTCGAGCCGCAACGGCGCTACGCCACTCTCGTGGCGCTGGCCACCGTCACCGACGAAATCATCGACCTGCACGACCGCATCCTGGGTAAGCTGTTTAACGCTGCCAAGAATAAGCATCAGCAGCAGTTCCAGGCGTCAGGCAAGGCCATCAACGCCAAGGTACGTCTGTACGGGCGCATCGGTCAGGCGCTGATCGACGCCAAGCAATCAGGCCGCGATGCGTTTGCCGCCATCGAGGCCGTCATGTCCTGGGATTCCTTTGCCGAGAGCGTCACCGAGGCGCAGAAGCTCGCGCAACCCGATGACTTCGATTTCCTGCATCGCATCGGCGAGAGCTACGCCACCCTGCGCCGCTATGCACCGGAATTCCTTGCCGTGCTCAAGCTGCGGGCCGCGCCCGCCGCCAAAAACGTGCTTGATGCCATTGAGGTGCTGCGCGGCATGAACACCGACAACGCCCGCAAGCTGCCAGCCGATGCACCGACCGGCTTCATCAAGCCGCGCTGGCAGAAACTGGTGATGACCGACGCCGGCATCGACCGGCGCTACTACGAACTGTGCGCGCTGTCCGAGTTGAAGAACTCCCTGCGCTCGGGCGACATCTGGGTGCAGGGTTCACGCCAGTTCAAGGACTTCGAGGACTACCTGGTACCGCCCGAGAAGTTCACCAGCCTCAAGCAGTCCAGCGAATTGCCGCTGGCCGTGGCCACCGACTGCGAACAATATCTGCATGAGCGGCTGACGCTGCTGGAAGCACAACTTGCCACCGTCAACCGCATGGCGGCAGCCAACGACCTGCCGGATGCCATCATCACCGAGTCGGGCTTGAAGATCACGCCGCTGGATGCGGCGGTGCCCGACACCGCGCAGGCGCTGATAGACCAGACAGCCATGGTCCTGCCGCACGTCAAGATCACCGAACTGCTGCTCGAAGTCGATGAGTGGACGGGCTTCACCCGGCACTTCACGCACTTGAAATCGGGCGATCTGGCCAAGGACAAGAACCTGTTGTTGACCACGATCCTGGCCGACGCGATCAACCTGGGCCTGACCAAGATGGCCGAGTCCTGCCCCGGCACGACCTACGCGAAGCTCGCTTGGCTGCAAGCCTGGCATACCCGCGACGAAACGTACTCGACAGCGTTGGCTGAACTGGTCAACGCTCAGTTTCGGCATCCCTTTGCCGGGCACTGGGGCGATGGCACCACATCATCATCGGACGGACAGAATTTCCGAACCGCTAGCAAGGCAAAGAGCACGGGGCACATCAACCCAAAATATGGCAGCAGCCCAGGACGGACTTTCTACACCCACATCTCCGACCAATACGCGCCATTCCACACCAAGGTGGTCAATGTCGGCCTGCGCGACTCAACCTACGTGCTCGACGGCCTGCTGTACCACGAATCCGACCTGCGGATCGAGGAGCACTACACCGACACGGCGGGCTTCACCGATCACGTCTTCGCCCTGATGCACCTCTTGGGCTTCCGCTTCGCGCCGCGCATCCGCGACCTGGGCGACACCAAGCTCTACATCCCGAAGGGCGATGCCGCCTATGACGCGCTCAAGCCGATGATCGGCGGCACGCTCAACATCAAGCACGTCCGCGCCCATTGGGACGAAATCCTGCGGCTGGCCACCTCGATCAAGCAGGGCACGGTGACGGCCTCGCTGATGCTCAGGAAACTCGGCAGCTACCCGCGCCAGAACGGCTTGGCCGTCGCGCTGCGCGAGTTGGGCCGCATCGAGCGCACGCTGTTCATCCTCGACTGGCTGCAAAGCGTCGAGCTACGCCGCCGCGTGCATGCCGGGCTGAACAAGGGCGAGGCGCGCAATGCGCTGGCCCGTGCCGTGTTCTTCAACCGCCTTGGTGAAATCCGTGACCGCAGTTTCGAGCAGCAGCGCTACCGGGCCAGCGGCCTCAACCTGGTGACGGCGGCCATCGTGCTGTGGAACACGGTCTACCTGGAGCGTGCGGCGCATGCGTTGCGCGGCAATGGTCATGCCGTCGATGACTCGCTATTGCAGTACCTGTCGCCACTCGGCTGGGAGCACATCAACCTGACCGGTGATTACCTATGGCGCAGCAGCGCCAAGATCGGCGCGGGGAAGTTCAGGCCGCTACGGCCTCTGCAACCGGCTTAGCGTGCTTTATTTTCCGTTTTCTGAGACGACCCCTAGTTGTTTGCGGTCTTGCGTGGCAGGGAGCAGGCATCTTTAACTTGCCTTTCACAGTGATGCTATGGACTATCATTAGATTAATTATCGTGGTATCGCTTGTATTTATTACTGGAAAATTCGGTCTATCAAGAGAGTTTACTTTCCCCGCAGCAGCAGTAGGTTTAGCTTTTAGTTTATTCCCTGTCCTTGATCATATTGCGTTAGGTTATTCTGCTAAAAATTTCTATGAAACCACTAATTTTATGGGGCAAACGGTTCGGGAATTTGGTGCCAGTAAAATTACGGTCTGGTGGGGTTCGATTTATGCCAAAATAGCCTATGCTAGCCTTGCAGGTTTAATTGGATATGGTGTTAAGGTCGCCACTGATGATTAAAAAAGAAAAACCAACTTGAAGTTGGTTTTTTTGGCACTGTTGCAAATAGAGATTTGAGTCGATGATGTTCCCTTTAAAAAGTACTTAGAGACCGAAAACCCTGTTGATTAGACACACTTCACCCTGAGGCTGACCATAATAAAATGACGATGCTTGTCCTTTACGTAGTGCACGCATGACTTCAATACCTTTAATTGTGGCATAAGCCGTCTTCATAGATTTGAATCCTAATGTGGCCCTGATGATCCGCTTTAGCTTGCCATGATCACATTCAATCACGTTATTTTTATACTTAATCTGCCTGTGCTCAAGGTCTGGTGGACATTTACCTTCCCGTTTTAACCGTGATAAAGCACGTCCATATGTGGGTGCTTTATCCGTGTTGATCACTTGTGGAATTTGCCACTTCTTCACATTATTTAAAATTTTTCCAAGAAAACAATATGCTGATTTGGTATTACGTCTAGAAGAAAGATAAAAATCAATGGTATCGCCACGTTGATCGACTGCACGATACAGATAAGACCATCGTCCATTCACTTTTACATAGGTTTCATCAATATGCCACGAGCTCAGATCTGTAGGATTACGCCAATACCAGCGTAAACGTTTTTCTATTTCAGGAGCATAACGTTGAACCCAACGGTAAATAGTCGTGTGATCAACATTCACACCCCGTTCGGCCAGCATTTCCTGCAGTTCACGATAGCTAATGCCATATTTACAATACCAGCGCACAGCCCAAAGAATGATTTCGCCCTGAAAATGCCGACCATGGAAAGGATTCATATGCTGCACCTTTAGCTAAAACAGTCTTCAGCTTACCATTCGTGGTTATTTGCAACAGTGCCGCTGACGCACACCATCGCCCACCGGGTGGGTCGCTATCTGGAACGGCAAGGCCTGCTGGAACGGGATGTCGAAAACAGCTATCTGGCCTCGGATGCGGTGGATGACGACCCGATGACACCCCTGCTGGGGCACTCGATCACTTACCGTATCGCTGTCGGTTCACAGGCGGGGCGAAAGGTGTTCACTTTGCAAACTCTGCCGACCAGTGGTGATCCGTTCGGTGACGGGATTGGCAAGGTAGCCGGGTCCAGCCTGCACGCCGGCGTGGCGGCCAGGGCCGATGAACGCAAGAAGCTCGAACGGCTGTGCCGGTACATCAGCCGCCCGGCGGTATCCGAGAAGCGGCTGTCGTTAACACGAGGCGGCAACGTGCGCTACCAGCTCAAGACGCCGTACCGGGACGGCACCACGCACGTCATTTTCGAACCATTGGATTTCATTGCAAGGCTGGCCGCCCTGGTACCGAAGCCCAGAGTCAACCTAACCCGCTTCCACGGGGTGTTCGCACCCAACAGTCGGCACCGGGCGTTGGTCACGCCGGCAAAACGGGGCAGGGGCAACAAGGTCAGGGTGGCTGATGAACCGGCAACACCAGCACAACGGCGAGCGTCGATGACATGGGCGCAACGGCTCAAGCGTGTTTTCAATATCGACATCGAGACCTGCAGCGGCTGCGGCGGCGCCATGAAAGTCATCGCCTGCATTGAAGACCCTATAGTGATCAAGCAGATCCTTGATCACCTGAAGCACAAAGCCGAAACCAGCGGGACCAGGGCGTTACCCGAAAGCCGGGCGCCACCGGCTGAGCTGCTCCTGGGTCTGTTTGACTGACGAGCCTGAAGGCCAACGATACCAATCAAAATGCTGCGTTCACAGCGCCGCGGCAGGGATCCGCCGTGCTGGTTGTCGGAAAAGGAGCCGCTAGTGGGAAAGAGGAGGGTAAATTTTCAGCGTTGCTGGCTCCCCGTCAGCCGGATTGGGTTGCATCGCAGGGGTGTCGAAAGAGTCAACTGCGGTCCAAAGCTGTTGGACTTGGGTGAAAAGGGCGTTTATTCTTCCTATACGTGCCGCGTTCCAGGCGGCGACTATGAGGGCTATGTCGATGCCCATGTGCGCCGGCTGGAGGCGCTACGCCGGGCCGGTATCGTCGAGCGGATCGACGCCGACCAATGGCGCATCCCCGATGATCTGGTCAGCCGTGCCGCCGCCCATGACGCCGGCCGAGACAGTCAGGCCAGCGTTCGCGTCCTTTCCCCGGTCGATCTGAACAAACAGATCGGATCGGACGGCGCGACCTGGCTGGACCGGCGGCTGATCCACGGCGAGACGGCCGACCTTGCGCCAACCGGCTTCGGGCAACAAGTCCGCGAAGCCATGGACCAGCGCCGCGAGCACCATATCGAACAGGGCGACGCCACCCGCAGCCGGGACAGCCGCGTCTTCTACCGGCGCAACCTTCTCGCCATCCTGCGGGAGCGCGAGGTAGCCGGCGTCGGATCGGATATGGCTTTGAGTAAGGGCCTGCCGTTCCGCGCCGCCACGGACGGCGAGAGCGTCAGCGGCAAGTTTACCGGAACCGTGCATCTATCGAGCGGCAAGTTCGCCGTGGTCGAGAAATCCCATGAGTTCACCCTTGTCCCGTGGCGGCCGATCATCGACCGCCAACTCGGCCGCGAGGTTATGGGCATCGTGCAGGGCGGGTCGGTGTCGTGGCAGTTAGGGCGGCAGAGGGGGCTGGAACGCTGAGTGCGCCCATGCCGCATTGCGAAGCAAAAGATAATCGGATAAAATGTAGCAATTCATATTCGTAAGCGTGGAGTAATCAGATGGGAAATTCCAAGTCAGCAGACAAGTAAGCCGCAACAACCAGTATTGTTGTTGCGGCGCTCTGTAAGGCTAGTCTCATCTGATTGCTGACGAGCAGACGTCGCCCGGTATTCCTTAATCGAGGGTTGATTCGTCATGACCACCACACGCCCCGCGTGGGCCTATACGCTGCCGGCAGCACTGCTGCTGATGGCTCCTTTCGACATCCTCGCTTCACTGGCGATGGATATTTATCTCCCTGTCGTTCCAGCGATGCCCGGCATCCTGAACACGACGCCCGCTATGATCCAACTCACGTTGAGCCTCTATATGGTGATGCTCGGCGTGGGCCAGGTGATTTTTGGTCCGCTCTCAGACAGAATCGGGCGACGGCCAATTCTACTTGCGGGCGCAACGGCTTTCGTCATTGCGTCTCTGGGAGCAGCTTGGTCTTCAACTGCACCGGCCTTTGTCGCTTTCCGTCTACTTCAAGCAGTGGGCGCGTCGGCCATGCTGGTGGCGACGTTCGCGACGGTTCGCGACGTTTATGCCAACCGTCCTGAGGGTGTCGTCATCTACGGCCTTTTCAGTTCGATGCTGGCGTTCGTGCCTGCGCTCGGCCCTATCGCCGGAGTATTGATCGGCGAGTTCTTGGGATGGCAGGCGATATTCATTACTTTGGCTATACTGGCGATGCTCGCACTCCTAAATGCGGGTTTCAGGTGGCACGAAACCCGCCCTCTGGATCAAGTCAAGACGCGCCGATCTGTCTTGCCGATCTTCGCGAGTCCGGCTTTTTGGGTTTACACTGTCGGCTTTAGCGCCGGTATGGGCACCTACTTCGTCTTCTTCTCGACGGCTCCCCGTGTGCTCATAGGCCAAGCGGAATATTCCGAGATCGGATTCAGCTTTGCCTTCGCCACTGTCGCGCTTGTAATGATCGTGACAACCCGTTTCGCGAAGTCCTTTGTCGCCAGATGGGGCATCGCAGGATGCGTGGCGCGTGGGATGGCGTTGCTTGTTTGCGGAGCGGTCCTGTTGGGGATCGGCGAACTTTACGGCTCGCCGTCATTCCTCACCTTCATCCTACCGATGTGGGTTGTCGCGGTCGGTATTGTCTTCACGGTGTCCGTTACCGCGAACGGCGCTTTGGCAGAGTTCGACGACATCGCGGGATCAGCGGTCGCGTTCTACTTCTGCGTTCAAAGCCTGATAGTCAGCATTGTCGGGACATTGGCGGTGGCACTTTTAAACGGTGACACAGCGTGGCCCGTGATCTGTTACGCCACGGCGATGGCGGTACTGGTTTCGTTGGGGCTGGTGCTCCTTCGGCTCCGTGGGGCTGCCACCGAGAAGTCGCCAGTCGTCTAACCGACGACTGGTAGCAGGCCCGCTCCGATGCGGCGCACTAACCATCGAAACCTCGTGAATGTCGGTATCCTGTCTGGCAGGATACCGCTCATTTCCCTTGTTCAGTTCATCGCCGTCGCCGAGCATCTGAATTTTCGGCATGCGGCCAAGGCACTTGGTATCAGCCAGTGCCCGTCACTCCCACTCGATTGTAAACAAGCACACAAAACCCTTTAGTGACAAC
Organism: Leclercia adecarboxylata; assembly: GCF_006874705.1. NCBI lineage: Bacteria > Pseudomonadati > Pseudomonadota > Gammaproteobacteria > Enterobacterales > Enterobacteriaceae > Leclercia > Leclercia adecarboxylata. Next base: position 62,313 of record NZ_CP035381.1, read on the forward strand.
AATTTGCAAGAACTATCAGGCTCAGTGCCATGAAAAATACCATGACCAGATCATGAGGTTGAACACGGCTTGCGCCGGCAGCGTTCACGCTCCTGGTCGGCGATCTCGCCCGGCTGCAATGCTAGCTCAGCATCGGTCATGCGCTCCAGCACGTCGCGTAGGCGGATGGTGCAAGGAATGGGCGGCAGCTCGAACTCATAGCCGCCGGCGATCATTTCGGCCGCAATCTCCTCGGTGATGAAAAACGGCTCGTCGTCTTGGTTCGGCTTCTTCATGCCCTTTCCTCCTGGCGCTCATCCTGGCCGACAGCGGCCAGGGCATCGGCTTCCGTCAATGCGTCCTCCACGAACGCGCCGTGCTGCTTCGCTTCGGCCTGGCTGACCTCGGCCCATATCCGTTTCACCTGGGCCGCACTGTACCCGGCCAGCTCGGCGGTCTTGTTGATGCTGTAGCCGGACTTGCGCAGCGCGACAACTTGGGCGCGGCGCTTCGGATCAGCACGGCGGCCCTTGTACCGCCCGGCCTGGCGGGCCAACTCAATGCCTTGGCGCTGGCGTTCGCGCCTGTCCTCGTAGTCGTCGCGGGCCATCTGCAAGGCCAGGCGAAAAAGCATGATCTGCACGGCTTCCAGCACGATCTTGGCGACGCCCTGGGCCTCGGCCGCCAGGTCGGATAGATCGACCACGCCAGGGACGGCCAGGCTTGCGCCTTTGGCCTGTATCGAGGCCACCAGGCGCTCGGCCTCGGGCAAAGGTAGGCGGCTGATGCGGTCGATCTTCTCGGCAATGACCACCTCGCCGGGCTGTAGGTCGCCGATCATGCGCAGCAGCTCAGGCCGGTCGGCGCGTGCGCCGGATGCCTTCTCACGGTAGATGCCGGCGACGTAGTAGCCGGCGGCCTTCGCGGCCGTAGTGATCGCCTCTTGGCGTTCCAAGTCCTGCGCGTCGGTGCTGACGCGCAGATAGACCCGCGCCACCATCGGCGCGGCTACTGGCTTCGTCCTGCGCATACTTGCGGGCTCCTTTGGGCATACGCAAAGTGTCCGGTCATGCTACCCCCGGCCAAAAAGGCCGTCATGCGATTTATCTTGGCCGGGTCGTTATTGGCGGGTCTAAATGGCCGCTCCGTGGATCTCATCGCCAGAAATGGCGATGCGAGATCCAGGGCAGGGCGGCCGCCATCGTCAGACCTGGCGATGGTCGACGCCGGCGCGCATCGTCGGATGTGGCGATGCGAGCTCGAGGTCGGTGGCCACCGCCGGCGACCTGGTGCCATCGTCGGCAATGGCGATGCTGCAGCTCGACGTGCGCGGCCTGGTCGTCTCGGCATCGTCGGATGCGGCGATGCTCGAGCGAGGCGAAAAAAAACCGCCTCGGGGTGTCCGAGGCGGCAAGTCTGCATGCGGTTCAGGGAGGAAGAAACCGCGCCGGCGATCAGGGAGGAAAACCGCGCGGCCTGATGTGCAGCTCGGCCACTTTAGCCGGATTTTTCGACTTATCCGATGCGAGCGGCCCGCCGTGGGCGCTGCTCGATCTGCTGTTGCTTTTTCTCGACGTGCTTCTGCTCCTGGTGCTGCTGCTCGTCGCGCGGCACTGTTGCAAAGTTAGCGATGAGGCAGCCTTTTGTCTTATTCAAAGGCCTTACATTTCAAAAACTCTGCTTACCAGGCGCATTTCGCCCAGGGGATCACCATAATAAAATGCTGAGGCCTGGCCTTTGCGTAGTGCACGCATCACCTCAATACCTTTGATGGTGGCGTAAGCCGTCTTCATGGATTTAAATCCCAGCGTGGCGCCGATTATCCGTTTCAGTTTGCCATGATCGCATTCAATCACGTTGTTCCGGTACTTAATCTGTCGGTGTTCAACGTCAGACGGGCACCGGCCTTCGCGTTTGAGCAGAGCAAGCGCGCGA